>CAMCSA010000013.1 GCA_945877405.1 uncultured Erysipelotrichaceae bacterium
TCCTTTCATCTTTGGGGTTCTGTATGACTTATTACCCAAAAAATCCAAAATGATGCAAAATATGTCAGAAAGATTGAATGTTTTTACCATTATCAGATGACTGTACAGGATGTTGTACTTTTATGACGTGTTTTAAGGAGGCAGTTATGCAGATGTGAATTCTGATCATCCATGAAAAAAGTTAAAGGGATCCATAAGAAAAGAGCATCATATCATGAGATGCTCTTGGTGGATATATGGAAAATTCTGCTAAATGAGTTTCTGATCTTTGAGATCATTGTAGATGAGACTTCCGGTTTCCTTTTTCATCTCTTTCAATAACGCACGGTAAATCAGCTGCTTGGAATTCTTCTTTCCGTAGTTGCGTACAACCGTACTTGCTACCTTACCTGCAGTAACAGAGTCATATTTCTGAGCAAAAACGGAAAGAATGCGGTTGTTGAGCTCTGTTTTTATGGATGCCTGTGTTTTCTGTGGGATTGTCACAATCACAGGTTCTTCTTTCTTTTCCTTTGGTTTTCCGATATATGCCTGTATTGTAACATTGACATCTTCTTCTTTTCTGAATGTTTCGACAAGATTGCGGTAGCCTTTATCATTGGAAATGATGTAATAATCCTTTGTGTTGCCATAACGGCAGATCAGATATCCGAGTTTTCCTGCAATATGCATGTCTACTTCCTGATTGCCGGAAGGAATATGGCGGACAAAGAGTTTTGCCTGCAGTCCATCCAGAAGATCCAAAGAGATCTTCGGACAGTGATCTGTATAAAAAGCATGGATTTCATCTTCCTGGCAAAGGGACGAAAGATCAAGGAAATCCTGTGAATTGACATTTTCAAAATCGAGAAGATAGATTGCTGGAATCATAACTGTTATTCTCCTGTTTCGCCTGTAATCATAACATATGGTGTTATTTCAGAACAGGGACATAGTGATCCCCGACAAGAAAAAGCTCGGAATACTGTTGTGTGAATACCTTCAGCATATGATCCATATGCCAGATGCAAGGCTGTTGTAACAGAGTTTCCAAAGGTGTCCAGAATACTTCTCCTTCGTGTGATGCGTGCAATGTACCTGTAAATCTTTCTGCAACATACAGGAAAACGATATATCTGTCGCCATCTTCTTCCATCCATTCCTTGATACCGACAAGCGTTGGATGCTCGATGGTCAGCCCGGTTTCTTCCCATACTTCACGGATCACTGAATCCGTGATTGGCTCATGTGGTTCCACATGACCACCTGGAAATGTGATCCCGCTGGAATCATCATCCAGTCTTTTATTCTGTACCAGGACGCTGGTACCATCTGTGATCATGCACATGTTTGTTAATGTAACCTGTTCTTTTCTGTTCATCATGATGCATGGTAAACTGATATCAGTCATTATGCAAGAGTTTTGAATGCGAGGTGAAATACAGATATGCCTTTAAGAATCATCAGAAACGATATTACTCAGGTCAGAGCTGATGCCATTGTCAATACGGCTAATCCATATCCCAGATATGCATCCGGTACAGATCGGGCGATTTATGAAGCCGCAGGAGCAAAGCAACTTCTTGCGCAAAGAGAAAAGATCGGCATCATTTCAAAAGGGGAAGTGGCAGTTACCGATGCCTTTGCCTTACCTGCCAGATTTATCATACATACCGTAGGTCCAAGCTGGGAAGGTGGTAAACATGGAGAATTTGATGTACTCCGTGCCTGTTATGACAACACTCTTCAGAAAGCCTATGATCTTGGTTGTGAAAGTGTGGCTTTTCCATTAATTGCGACTGGTGTATATGGCTTTCCAAAGGATCAGGCACTTTCTATTGCGGTATCCTGCATCAGCTCTTTTCTGATGCGCCATGAGATGCTTGTTCTTCTGGTCGTATTTGATCAGAGTTCCTATCAGCTTTCATCCCGTTTCATGGATCAGGTACAGTCATTCATTGATGAGGCATATGTATCGTATAAAGCAATACGAGAATATCGAGAAGAGGGATATTTTCGTAATGAAAGCGTTACTGCTCCAGTTGAATATACAACATCCTTTCAGGACGATATGTCTTTCTTTCATCCATCTGAAGATACGAAGTCATTTCAGGAAAAGATGTTTGAGATCATGGATGAAAAGGGACTTGTCAGTACTGATGTATATAAAGCAGCTAATATTGATCGGAAGCTGTTCTCCAAGATCCAGTGCAATAAAGATTATCACCCGAAGAAAAAGACAGCCATGGCGATATGCATTGCCTTGAAACTGGATCTGGAACAGGCGAAAGATCTTCTGGCAAGAGCTGACTGGGCATTTTCTCCAAACAGGAAAATGGATCTTGTGATCATCGCAGCAATCACACATCAGGAGTATGATATCAATGTAATTAATGAAGTTCTGTTTGCGATGAATCTGGATCAGCTGGGATAAGTATGCATGGTCTGATTTATCGATTTGATCTTGTCAGAAAGTAATTTTTCTCAATATTACACGTTTTGCACATGATTTTCGTAATTGTGTCTGATTCCATGAAACAACTGCTGTGTAAAATGATATAATTCTTTCAGCAGGAAAGTAAAGTATTTCAGTTTCATCGCCGGAAAACAACTGACTCCTCACCTTGTTTACTGTATCATCGGAGGCTTTATGAAAATCGTAGTACAAAGAGAGCTCATTCCATTCCGTGAATTATTGAAGGAATCCTATACAAAGGAGGTCTATGACCATGCAATGAGCCATGTTACACAGGGAAAGGAGCATTATTACAGTGATGCATTCCTTGCTCAGCGCCTGGTCAGCAGAACCGTACTTTGGAATCTTCCACAGGAATCTGTGGAAGAAATGATCGAAGGATTCCAACGACTGGACAGGCAGTGTCCCTATGTGATTGATGCACAACTGGATCAGGACTGTTTCATGGAATTCCGTGTCATCGGACAAAAGACCATTCCAGCCAACCGTTCTCTTCTTTTTTATAACAGACCACAGGAGAATGTTGTGATCTATCCGCAAGGCAGTTCCATCAGTCTGAACAGTACAGATCTGAATCGGGTCATATCTGTTGTGTTCAATGCTTTATGGCCATTAATTGATGAAGATCTTGTCAGTGAAGAATCGGTTGGGGCAGAGCTGATTTTACGATTCAATGGAATTGAAAAGACTCTGTATTCCTATGTGTCGACACATGTTGCATGCAGGCATGATCTTGCCAAGCAGTATATCAATGGAATGAATATGATTGATAAGATCATTCAGAAATATCATGTTTCATTTGAAGGGTGAATATCAGGGAGAAAACATGGATTCTTCCTTTTTCTTTGGGATTGTAAACAGATTCGTTTTTGAAGAAGTAGATTGGTCGATGGTATAATAGTGTATACATCAGCACAGGGATACCTGTGATCTCTTGAGTTATGGGGTGATTGATCATGCTTGTGTACGAGGCAACGAAAAAGGATTTTCTGTACAGTGTGGAAAAGGATACCATTGCGGATGAGATTGAAGCCTGTATTGCGGAAAAAATGCACAGGCATACAGGAAAGAGTGAATTTGATTCCTGGCTGCATTCCATGGAATTCATGTATAAGGTGTTAACTGATCAAAAGATTCCGGAAGATTGTGGTATTGCGATTGAATATAACATTCCTCAGACTTCCAAGCGTGTCGATTTCATGATTTCCGGCTATGATGAAAACCATCATCCGGGTATGGTTATTGTTGAGCTCAAGCAGTGGGAAAAGATGGATACCGTTGAACATACCGAATCCCTTGTGGAAACCTATACCGGTGGAGCAATGAGAAAGGTTGTACACCCATCCTATCAGGCATGGTCCTATTCTCAACTGATCCGTGACTATAATGCAGAAGTACAGGATGAAACCATTCATCTTGGACCATGCGCCTATCTGCACAACTACATCAGAAAAGACAGTGATCCTGTGGATGATCCACGATATGATCTGTATACATCGGAAGCCCCTGTCTTTACAAGAGGGCAGGTATTTGAACTGCGTGAATTCATCCGTAAAACAGTCAGGCAGCCAGATTATGGAGAGGTGCTGTATCTGATTGATCATGGAGCAATCAGACCATCCCAATCATTGCAGAATGCCATTGCATCCATGATTGCAGGAAATCAGGAGTTCATCATGATTGATGAACAGAGAGTCGTATTTGAGGAAGTGCGTAACATTGCATTACAATGTCAGAAAGATAGGAAGAAAAGAACTGTAATCTGTAAGGGTGGACCTGGAACTGGTAAGAGTGTCATTGCAATTCAGCTGTTATGTGAGCTGACGAAGTGTGATCAGTTCGTACAGTATGTCAGTAAAAACGGTGCACCAAGAAAGGTGTATGCAGAAAAACTGAAAGGTACCGTAAAGAAAAGCGGTGTGGATAATATGTTTAAAGGATCCGGTTCCTATACGGAAACAGGAAACAATGTCATCCATACATTGCTTGTGGATGAAGCACATCGCCTCAATAAAAAATCAGGTATTTTCCATAATCTTGGGGAAAACCAGATCAAGGAAATCATACATTCTGCGATCTGCTCCGTTTTCTTTATTGATGAACACCAAAGAGTAACCATGGATGATATCGGCTCTGCAGAAGAAATCAGAAAATGGGCGGAAGAGGAACATTCCGAAGTGACGGAAATGCATCTTGTATCTCAGTTTCGCTGTAATGGCTCAGATGGTTATCTTGCATGGGTAGATGATGTACTGCAGATTGGGGATACGGCTAACTATGATATGGAAGGCATCGACTATGATGTGCGGGTTTGTGATACCCCACAACAGATGGAAGAGCTGATTCTGGAAAGAAACAGAATCAATAACAGATCCAGAATCATTGCCGGATATTGCTGGGAATGGCCTAAGAAAACAAGAAATGACAGCAATTACCACGATATTGTCATCGGTGATTATGGAATCAGCTGGAATCTGGATGGTGGGGAATCTTTTGCGATTGGTGAAAACTCTGTACATGAAGCTGGCTGTATTCATACAACGCAGGGTCTGGAATTTGATTATTGTGGTGTCATCATCGGGGATGATATGCGATATGAAAATGGTAAGGTCATCACTGACTTTACAAAAAGAGCTAAAACCGATCAGTCCTTAAAGGGCATTGTATCTCTGTATAAAAAAGATCCACAACAGGCAATCAGAAGATCTGATGAAATCATACGCAATACATACAGAACACTTCTGACAAGAGGCATGAAAGGCTGTTATATATACTGCACAGATGAAAAACTCAGAGAGTATCTGAAAAAAAGGATAGGAAGAAATGATGATTGATGAACTGATGAGAATCATGAATGAACTGGAAAGTGGTGCAGAACCGGATGATCCATACACAGACAGAAGCTCAGATGATGATTCTGATTTCTGGAGTGATGGGGATGGTGATAGTGAGTGGGATTGATCATCAGGCTTTCACTCCAGCACAATTTGATTTCTAGTTGCCGATGATTTGAAAACCAGATCCCAAAAAACATAGGGATCTGGTTTATTGTTACATGGTTTGTTTGATTGTTTCGACTAAGCCGCGATCTGCAGGTAACCAGTCAACATCGTATAGCTTCTCTTTGGTTAACCATCTGGAGTCTTCTGCTTCCAGTAAATTCAGATTACCTTCAATGATTTCACACCAGAAACAATCCATGGAAAGGTGAAAGTTAGGATAATCATATTCCACTGTTTCAATCAGATCATTTACCTGGATGACTGTATCCAGCTCTTCTTTGATTTCTCTGACTAATGCTTCCTGTGGTGTTTCGTGTGGCTCAATCTTGCCACCAGGGAATTCCCATCCGTCTTTGAATTCTCCATATCCTCTTTGTGTTGCGAAGATACGATCACCCTTACGGATGACTGCAGCTACAACTCTGATTGTTTTTGTCATGTATGTTTACTCCTTATTTTGTCGTGATATATTCGTACATATCATCTCTGACAGGTACATCCAGTTTCCACTCAATTTCTACAGCAGTGGCGCTTGTATTTGGCATCGTGATGAGCTCAGTCTTTCCAGTAGCATGCATTTCTCCAAAGAAGTAAAACTCTTTGGAAATGTTATCATCTTTGTTTTTACGTACAAATAAATAAACGGAGATGCCTTTCTGCTTAGCCTGCAGGAAATTCTGTACATCCATAGAATCTAATGATCTTCTGGATTTTGATATCGCAATCAGTCTGTCATTTTCAAGGAAGCGATCTTCATATTTGATCGTATCACTAATATCATCTGTCTTTTCGTAGTTGATAAAGACAGGGAATGTTTTTGTGGTGGCATCGTATTTGTAACCGCCAATATTCTGTGCAACTTCCTGCTTGTTCCAATTTAATAGTCTGCATACATCTTCATAGGTATATTTTCGATTGAGAACAAGATTTGTATTCTGATATGTATTCTTGTAGCGATGCTCATATCGTGATAAACCAAACTGAATTGTTTCAAAGATTGCTTTCTGGAAAGCTTTGTCATTCAGCATCTTCGCAAAGGATTGACAGATCACGTAGTCATCGTTACATGGCTCTATAAAGATGCAATCCTTGAATGTGTTCTTTCCTGTTCCGCTTAAAAACTGGTTTGTTAATATTGCGATGAGATTGTTTTTGAGTAATTGTGATACATGCATTTCATTTTCTAATGCATGGAAAATACCATTTGTATCACTTGGATGTTCGAGCAGGTATTTTAGTATCCATAACTCATGGATTCTTTTCCCATTTGCCAGTTTTTTGGATATAAACGTCAGTACCTGTTCCTGCTGTTGATCAAAGGTGGTTGTATATTCCTTTTCATATTTGCTGAGGAATGTATGGTAACTGCCAAGGGAGTTGTTATCAAAGATACACAGAGGATCCAGTTCACCATATCGATCAAAATCAAGCAGGGTTGGGATTCGCCCAAGTCGATATTTGAGGTTTGTGTAATGCTTTCTGATATCCTGGATCGTATTCATCTTTGCATGATCAATTGCGGTAAAGATACGTTTACGACTCACTTCATCAAAGTGAACTGTACTACTGCCTGGAATGCATCGTGTTCCTTCTAATACATAGTGGCGCAGATTGTCTTTGTTACAACTGGTATCTCCGGATAAAGCGATTGGAATCATGTAGTTGTTGGTGTAATTGCCAATAAAGTCCAGGACAACAACATATTCTTTGTTTTCAAATTTACGCAGGCCTCGTCCAAGCTGTTGTGTGAATACCACAGGTGATTGCGTAGGTCGTAATAGAATGATTTGATTCACTTCAGGTAAGTCTACGCCTTCATTAAAGATGTCGACTGTAAAAATATAATCAAGTTGTTCTGTTTCTTCAGTTGTATCATCACAAAGACGAGTAATCATCTGTTCACGAACTGATTGAGAATCTGCACCTGTTAATACGGTTGTACGATATTGGCGTTGATTAAACTTCTTGCTTAACTCATACGCTTCTTCTTTGCGACTGCAGAAAATCAAACCTTTGACGCGATTCCCACTATAACCATAGTATTCTGCATTACAGATGATATGGTTAACACGATTATCAGAAACAAGTGTGTTGAAGCTTGTGAAATCATCCAGTTGTTGTCCATTAATTGTAATTTCAGATATGCCATAGTAATGGAATGGGCATAATAAACCCTGTTCCAAAGCATCCTGCAAACGAACTTCGTAAGCAATGTTATGATCAAACATCGCATAGATGTCATAGCCTGTGATCGTATCTGGTGTGGCAGTCATTCCTAGTGCATAGGATGGTTGAAAATAATTCAGTATTCGCTGGTATGTTTCAGCACCGGCATGATGACATTCATCAAAAACAATGACATCAAAATAAGCCGGATGAAACTGATTCAATACTTCTGGTTTGCTGATGGTTTGAACTGTTGCAAACAGATAATCAACATCATATTGTTTGCTTGTTCCACTCAATAAGCCAAATGATTTTGTATTACCAAATACTCTTTGATAGCTTTGAATGGATTGCTTCAGGATTTGTTCACGATGTCCTAAGAATAAGACATGCTTTGCCTGTAATTCTTTCATTGCAAAAGCAGACGCATACGTTTTACCTGTACCAGTTGCTGAGACGAGAAGGAAACGTTTTTTGCCCTGTTGAATCATTGTGGAGATGTTATTCACAAAAGCGACCTGCATCGGATTTGGACGTAATTTCAACTGTAATTGATCAATTTGGGCTTGATCTAAAGAGGTGTTGATCTGATGCTCGATGATCTGACGTTTTGTATAGAGATAACGATAGTTATCAATAAACTCACGATAGGTCTTTGTGTGTTCCGTATCATTCCATAATGCATTGAAAGCCTGAATGATCTGGTGACTCATTTCTCCATGCTCGGTAGATATGAACTTTGTATTCCATTCGTGATTACAAGTCAAAGCTTGAGCAGTCATATTCGAGCTGCCAATGATCATATGATACTCACTGCCGTGTTGAAAAATATAACCTTTGGTATGGAAACCAACATTCGAATCTTCCGTGAGATACATACGTACTTCGATGTTGTGTAAAGAATTCAGTTTGTCTAGGGCTTTTGGTTCACTGAATGATAAATAGTCTGTTGTAAGAACCTTACCTTTGATATTCCGCTTTTCCAGTTCCTTAAGTGTACCAAGAAGAGGAGCAATGCCGCTTTGTGTGATAAAAGCAACGCTAAAGCAAAAAGAATCACAAGTTCTTAGTTCATCCTCAATCGTTGATAATATTTTTCGATTTTCTTTTGGGTTATTGAACAGAAGAGAAGGTCGATAGTGAGGATTAGAAGAATGTGAGTCGTCTAAGATCGCAGTCCTGTAAGCTTCCAACAGTTCCAAGTTTTCCATAACCAGATTATAGCAGCTTTGAAAAATGGGTCCAGGAAAAAGTATGGTATGTAGAAACAATTACAACATCAAATTCAGAAGATAAAAAAGTGTGACTGCAACCAACGTGCAGGCGTATGATGGATTGTGTGATGAAATGATTGCACATTATAATAAGGTAAAGATAAAAAGGGGATACTTATGAAACTGTTAACAACAAAAATCAAGATCATTATTGTAGTGATTGCTTCTGTACTGCTGATGGGTATTGGCGTGTATGCTGGTATTCAGATTGATAAGAATACAAAGGATACACAACCTCAGGCAGTCGCATTGAGTTTCAAAGATATTGGTGAGCTGGCAACAATTTCTGCCTATATTACGGAAGTCAACGAAATCAATGATCCGAAGAAGTTTTTTGAGATTACGATTCCTTTTACAACAAGCAGACTGATTGTATCGGAAACCTATATCATCAAAGCAGGTTATGATTTTGAAAAGATCATTCCTGAAATCAAAGAGCCAGGGGAAGATGGAACAGGTACAATTCAGATTGCTTTACCTGACCCGACAATCTTAAGCAATGAAGCAAGACCAGAAACAAGAAAGATCTGGCTGGAGAGTGAAAGCATCTTCAATAACATCCCGGAAGAAAAAAGGAACGAACTGGAGATACAGATGAAAAATGATGCGGAAGAAACAGCCATTGGAAATGGATTATATGATGAGGCAAGAGAAAACGCTGAAAAAGTTCTGAAATCCTTTATTGATAACTTCGATGCATATGAAGGATATGATATCGTCTTTACAGATGCAAAATAAGGAGAGATGGATATGACAAGGCTGAATGTGGGAGATCTGTTTCCTGATTTTGAGGTAACAGAAGCATGTACAGGAAGTACAACAGTAACAAAGATCATGGATGGCAGAAAGACGATGTTTGTCGTATTGCGTTATATCGGCTGTACGGTATGCAGATATGATGTACACTGCCTGCAGGAAAGAATCAGTGAATTCAAGGAAAAAGGTGTGAATGTATGTGTTGTCATGCAGTCGGAAGCTTCCAATGTCAGAAAGGATCTGAATGATGTGCCATTACCATTTGCTCTGATCTGTGATCCGGATCTGAATCTTTACAGAAGTCTGGATATCAATCCGGCGGAATCCATGGAAGCTCTTGTTGGTGGCGATCTTGCAAAGCTGCAGGCAAAGGGAGAAAAAGCAAAGGCATGTGGATACAGCCATGGCCTGTATGAAGGAAACGAACAGCAGTTGCCAGCCTTCTTCTTTGTGGATGCAGATCGTACAGTACTGAAGGCTCACTATGGTACAACGATCATGGATATGCCAACAGTGGACGAAATGATCAAAATGATCTGAAGTTTAAACTATCTGGCGATACTTATGCGGTCATATGACCGCATTTCATATTGACTGGCAGCTTGAGCAATCATAAGATCTGGTGGAAGGGAGATTTCATGAACAGAGCAGCCGATCCATCCACCATTTCGTCATTTCTGAATCAGGCAAAGCATCTGATCTGCTGTGGCAGATACCGTTTTGTCAATCGTTCTAAAAATCTGCAGGCACTTTCTCAATATGGATTGACTGTTGCTGATGTGAAGGAAGAAATACAGAGTCTTGTCGCAGATGATTATTTTAAAGGTCCAAAGCATGATTTCGATCGGAACCAGAGTGGGGATATATGGGAATTCAAGAAGGATATTGACGGAAACCCGTTTTACATCAAAATAAAAATTCAGAATCTGAATGGTACTGATATACTCAAATGTCTGAGTTTTCATGGGGATGAATTTGATCTGAGGAGGAGCTTGTGAATGGAATACTGTGAAAGATGTGAAAAGGAAGTTGAAACAGATATCATCAGACGTAAGGAAACATATACTGTATGTGGTGAAGAAATAGAAGTGGATGCCCATGTCAAAGTATGCATGGAGTGCGGGGAAGAACTGTTTTCTGAACAGCTGGATGGGAATACACTGTTAAGTGCCTATCATGAATATCGCAGAAGGCACAGACTTCTGTTTCCACATGAAATCAGAAAAATCAGAGAGCAGTATGGATTAAGTCAGGAAAGCTTTGGAAAGCTTCTTAACTGGACGGATCGTACGATCCGTCGGTACGAAAACGGCTCTGTTCAGTCTGCTGCTCATAACAGTCTGCTGTGTTTTCTTGCTGATCCACAGAACATGAAACTCTATCTGAAAGAAAATGAGAACAGGTTAGATGGAAAACAGGTGGAACAGCTGATTCAGGTGATTGATGACCTCGGGAAACCACAGGAAACAGATCTTGAAATGCAGTATATGGAGGCATGCTTTACATCGGTGCCATGTGAAGAAAACGGATATAAAGGTTTTGATTATAAAAAACTGTGCGCAATGGTTCTCTATTTTGCAGACCAGGGTACAGCACTGCTGAAAACAAAACTGATGAAGCTTCTGCATTATGCAGATATGCTGTTTTTTAAAGAATATGGTGTCTCGATGTCGGGGCTGCGATATGTGCATTGTCCATATGGCCCTGTACCAGAACACTTTGATTTTCTGATCGGGAAACTGGAAAAAGACCACATTGCACATATTGAAGTAACATGTGTCGATCCGTATCAACTGCATCAGGTTGTTGCAGATCAGAAATCATGGAAAGAAGTACTCAGTAAAGAAGAGATTGCTGTATTGCAGCGTGTATATGACAGATTCCACCAGTTTGGATCTGCAGAGATTTCAGAATACTCGCATCAGGAAAAAGGATATATTTCTACAACGCAGGGAGAAATAATCTCCTATGCATATGCCAAAGATATCAGTCTGAAGTAAAAAGGAGATCGCAAAATCTCCTTTTTCTTATGGTTTACGATAATGGCTGTGCCTGACCTGACTTTCGATATAAGCGGAAACAGATCCGTGTTGGGCAATGACCAGCTCTCTCATATGTTCAAATGCCTGTGCTGTCATATGTGCATCTTCCACTGCACGATGGGCATTGGAATAATCCATGCCATAATATTCAGCCAGATCCTGGAGTCTGTGATGAGGCATGGATATCAGTTTCTGTGAAAGCAGAAGTGTATCGATAAAGTCATTGGTAAATGGCTTTTCCATGTATTTCATCACTGTATCATAGATGAAATTGATGTCAAAACTGACATTGTGTCCGACAATGATGGAATCACCGATAAATTCAAGAAATTCAGGCAGTACATCCTTCATGAGTGGTGCTTCATTCAGCATCTCATCTGTGATACCTGTCAGTTCTGTGATAAATGATGATACGTATCTTACCTGACAGTTACGGAAAGAAGGATAGTCAACATACTGCCCTGGACGCAGTTTCTTATTTGTGATATGAATGCCGCTTTTTTCATATTCTTCAAAGTCTTTATAGATCGGTTCGATCTGATCCCATGTGTGATAGAACACTGTCCAGTTATCTGGCTTAACAAGGTGAGAAAACCGCTGTGTTTCCTTGTGGTTCACATAGCGGATTGCGCCAAGTTCAATAATGGAATCCACAGCTGGTGAAAGGCCTGTCGTTTCTGTGTCCACAACAACATATTCATCCGGGAAATCAATCAGTTTCTTTCCTTTGTGTCTTACTGTTCTTTCTGTACCTGTATTTCTCATGGAACAAGCATATCGGATTCTTTCCATAAAGAAAAGTGATTTTCAGATGAACTCTTCAAGAAGTACCGTAACACGGTAAAAATTCCCGTATCAGTTGATTTAAACATTTTATGGCGGGGAGTAATATTTGTATCAGGAAAAGAAAAGATGGCAAACAGAAATATATTGGCAGAATATGATGCTGCTTATACAGGCAGACTGGTGAAAAGGATCAGAAAACATATGGATCTGACAGTGGAACAGCTGGCTTTTATGGTAGGCTGCTCAAGAAACCATATGTATAGCATCGAAAGGGGTGCAGTAAAACCGTCTTTGGAAACGGTCATGAATCTGGCAAAGGCACTGGATATCAGCGTGGATGAGCTGCTATATCCGAATGCCGGAAACTTTGAAAGTCAGAAAATTTCTGATGGAGAACAGCTGAAGAAAAGGATTATGATGGTATTGGATATGTACGATACCTCAGATCAGAAATAACTGAATCAGGGAAAGGAATGCAGATGGACTCCCCGCTGTATCTGGAATCATGATGGAAGCAAGGTATCATCCATGCTTCCTTTTATTGTGGTATCATAACGGATATGAAAAAGAAGAAAACGCCGGAACAGAAAAGAGAGGCAAGGGAGACGAGAAAACTCAAAGCTCTGATCAAAGAGGCGAAAGAGGAATACTGGAATTTCGGTCTGGATGCTGAATATGATCTGGTTAATGATGATTGCCTTTCTCTGGATGAATATATCGTTATGAATGTGATGCTGCGGTATACAGGTGAATCACCTGAAGAAACTTACCGAAAGATCAGAAAGATCTGTCAGAGGTCTGAGAAGGAATACTGGAGAGTGCACAGACACCGATACAGATGAGGCGCATGTAGAAAAGGTTGATCTGATAACAATCAACCAGTTCTGTTCCCTTGTGGAAAAAATGGAAATCGGTTTTGTAATACTTCAAAAAGGAAGCATGGATCATCATGCTTCCTTTTGATCGCTGTCAAGTCTGTTGATGATCATTTCTATTGCCATGAAGAATATGGCAGCATCGTCAATAATGGCATCCTTACACATGCGTGATACGCAAGGCAGTGTCAACGTTACATCGGCATATTTTCCATATGGTGTATCGTTTGTCATTGTGATCAGGACTGTTTTGAACTTTCTGTTTTCCTGAAGCTCCTGCAAAGGAGCAAGAAACGTATTGCTGTAGAATCCGCCACTAATTGAAAAAATGACAAGTATGGAACCTTCCTGAAAAAGACCAGGTGTTTCAGGAAGCGAGGTTGCATAGTCGATGCAGGATGAAGGGTGTTTATGGCGATTCAGTCTGAAAGTCAGCTGTTTGGCACTGTAATGAGAATGCATGGAACCTGCAGTATATACCATAGTTGCCTGCCTTAAAAGGCTGATTGCTTTTTTGAATGAATCTGTATCATAAATCTCCTGCAGAGCGGTGATGGCTGTTGCGTAATAATCAAGAACAGTGCTGGAGTTTGGGGTTATGTGATCCAGCATTTCGTGATTGAATTCATTTTTGAATTCTGCAAAACCGGAGTAACCGATTTTCTGTGTCAGTCTGATTAAAGACGCACGTGAACAGTGGTTTAATGCGGCGATCTGATCGGCAGAGTTGTAACGGACAAGATCAATCGGGTTGTTCAGTATGTATTCTGCAAGTCTTTTTTCACTTTTTGTCAGTTCAGGTAATACCTGTGTGAGTTTTTCCAGTATTTTCATGTCCTTATTATAACAGAAACATGAGGTGATTACCCAAAATGTACATAAATGTACAAATATATAAATGAACGCATAAGTACATATAATCAAAATAGAATAGTGAAAATGTACGATAAAGTACAATAAAATATTGCAAAGGCTTACAAAGCGTGATAGACTACTGTTTGTAAAAGGAAAGAAGGTAAGAAACATGAAAGCAATCATGTTGATGTATGATACTCTGACAAGAAATTACTTACCCAATTATGGATGCAATTTCTCGATAATGCCTAATTTTGAACGTTTAGGTACAAAATCTACGACATTTGATGAGTTCTATGGAGGTAGTATGCCATGCATGCCAGCTAGAAGAGAGTTACATACAGGAAAGTACAATTTTCTGAATCGTGGATGGGGACCGCTGGAACCATTTGATCAGTCAATGATTACAACACTCAAAAAACATGGTGTCTACACCCATCTGATTACAGACCACAGTCATTACTTTGAAGATGGAGGCTGCACATACCATGGTCGGTACAATACATGGGAAGGATTCCGCGGGCAGGAAGGTGACAGATGGGTGCCACAGGGGGAAGCTGATCTGACCTTGAACACATGTCCTTTAAATAAGAAAAATGAATCCTCACTTCAGCATTACGCAAACAGAACAAGGATACAGTTGGAAGAAGATATGCCAAGTGTAAAAACGGTAAATGCTGGAATTGATTTTATAGAGCATTACCATGATAAGGATAACTGGTTTGTACAGATTGAATGTTTTGATCCGCACGAGCCATTCCTTGTTCCAGACAGCTATCGAAAGCTGTATGACTGTTGTGACAGTCATGATGCCTTCAACTTCCCGGCATACACATTTGTTGATGGAAAGTATTCTGATGAGCAGATATCAGACCTGAGAAAAGAATATTGTGCGCTGCTTTCCATGTGTGATGCTCAGCTTGGAAAAGTACTGGATATTATGGATCGTTTTGATATGTGGAAGGATACAATGCTGATTGTCAATACAGACCATGGATTCTTCCTTGGAGAAAAGGATTTTATCGGCAAGAATTTCCCTCCTATGTATGATGAAGTGATCCATACTCCATTCTTCATACATGATCCAAGATGCAATTGTGATGGTCAAAGAAGAAAATCTGTATGCCAGACAGTCGATATAGCACCGACTCTGCTCTCCTGGTTTGGTATTAAACCATTTGAGAATATCGATGGAAGGGATCTGAAAGATGTTATTGAAACTGATTCAGTCATTCATGACACTATTCTGTTTGGAGTCCATGGTGGTCAGGTGAATATCTATGATGGCAGATACTGTTATATGAGAAGCTTTACAGATCCGTCATTACCAATCTATAACGAAACAATGATGCCGACAAATATGAGAGACTTCATTCCTACACAGGAGTTGGATAAAGCGCAACTGGTCAATGGTGGCAAGTATTCAGATCATCATATGGTTTTAAGGGTGCCATTACATCGGAATATATACAGTATGAAACAGTATGGAAATCTGCTGTTTGATAAACATATGGATCCGAATCAGGATCATCCACTCAAAGATGAAAAGATTGAGGCAATGATGATTGAAAAGTTGAAATGTGCTCTTGTGAAAACAGATGCACCTGAGTGGCAGATGGAAAGACTTGGTTTAAACAACTGACATATCAAATAAGGAGGAGTAAAAAGTATGTCATTTCAAGACAAGCTGGTGAATGCAATCACCAGGTTTACAAACTTCAAGTTTGTAAAATGTATGCAACAGGGTATTGTCGGAGCAATGAATGCAACCATGATCGGTTCAATCTTCATGCTTCTGATGATCCCGCCATTTCCTGCAGATTCTACTTTCGCTCTGGCAGTAGCCTGGAGAGAATTTGCAGCAGCAAATGCCGAATGGCTGAATCTGGGTTATCAGATTGGTCTGAACGCTGCTGGTTTCTATATTCTGATTGGTATGGTCAATGCCGTATGCAAAGAAGAGAAAGCCCCACTTGTAGATAATCTTGTCATTTCCATTATGGCATTTATCATTCTGCAGTGTGGATTCCTTGAGAACGGTGGTCTTGATATCGGATTCTGGGGGTCTAAAGGAATGATGGCCGCTCTTGTAATCGGTTATGTTGTTCCAGAATGCAATATCTGGCTGCAGACACACGGTATTCAGATTAAACTGCCTGATTCTGTTCCGCCATTTGTTGCTGAACCGATTAAGGCGATTATCTCCGATATGATCGTTATGGCTGGTGTTGTGGCAATCAAACTGATCCTTGCACAGTTTGGCTTTACAGTAGGATCTTTCATTAATGGTATCTTTGCTCCATTATTCGCAGTATCAGACAGCTTTGTTGTTGTCATGCTGTACTGCATCCTTGTCAGAATTCTCTGGTTCTTCGGACTGCACGGAAACAACATCGCTGGCTCTGTCGTCAATCCTATTCTGACAGCTAATCTTGTTGCTAATGCTGAAGCAATTGCAGCAGGACAGGACGCTCCGTACATTTTTACATCCGCCTTCCAGAATTGGACAACAACAGGTATTCTTGCAATTGTTATTGCTACTATGATTTTCGGTAAATCAAAGCAGCTCAAGGCAATGTCGAAGATTTCACTTGTACCAGCCCTATTCAATATTGGTGAACCAACAACATTCGGTCTTCCGCTTGTATTAAATTTTGATATCTTTGTACCATATCTGATTGTCTTCGCACTTAATGGTGCATTCCCGTATTTCGCAATCAAAATGGGACTGATGAATACACCATATCTGTCACTGCCATTTACGATTCCGGCAATCATCAAGGTTGGACTGATGTCCATGGATATCAGAGCAGTCGTGGTCTATCTTGCTATGATGGTTACCTGTATTTTTGTGATGGCTCCAGGTATCCGCAGATATGATAAGAAACTGCTGGAAGCTGAAGCATCAGAAGCATAAATAAAACGGAAAGGAGGAAAACATGCTGTCCGCAATCATTGTTTGCCTGAAAGTACTGATTATCCTTTTGTATGGATATGTGTTTTATACGCTCGTGCAGGCTAAGAAAGAAGATAGTACAATCCGTATCAGACTGGATCTTCTGTCTGATATTGAAGTTTGCTTTGTAGCTGGACTGTCATTGGTTTCCATCTTTTCGAAAATCAGTGATACGGCGCTTGTTTTTACAGCCTGTCTGTGCGGGCTTTCTGCAATCCTTGCCTTCTTCCAATCCAGAAGGCTTATCCTTGCCGGGGAAGAAAAAGTATATCTGAGAAACAGAACATATGATCAGAAAAAAGTTCTTTCCATCAGACCGGAAAAACTTGTCTTTCTGAGAGTTAATATGAAAAACAGATCTGAAAATATCTATTTCCCTTTAACAGATCACAGTGCTTTGCAGAAAGTACAGAATCATATAAACACGAAAGGCAAAAAAAAGAGTCATTAATCCCGTTTGGACATGTTACCTGACATGTCCTTTCGGCCGTTATTCATGCCCTCCTCCGCATGAATAGATTATTAGAGGCTTTTGTGTGGTATTATTCAGTCACGATCTCCGTTGATCAGTACAGCTGTGCTGTAAAGGAAGGATATAAGAGGCGAGTATGAAAAATCTGACATTATTGATTAAACCATCCAGCAGCAGATGTCAGCTGCGATGTAAATACTGCTTTTATATGGAAGAAAGCAGAAACAGAGAAACTGCAGACTATGGCTTCATGTCCATGGATACTGCCACTAAGATGATCGAAAAGGCGGTTGCGTTCTGTGATGAGGATGGCGAGCTGACATTCATGTTTCAGGGTGGAGAACCGACCCTGATCGGTATTTCCTGGTATGAGGAATTCATTGCCTGTGTTGGAAAGATGAAGAAAGAAAAACAGACCATAACCTATGCCGTTCAGACAAATGGAATGCTTCTGGATGAGGCGTGGTTTTCATTATTGAAAAAATATGATTTTCTTGTTGGTCTTTCCATTGATGGCTTTCAGAGAAACCATGATTCAGCCAGACTTGATGCAGGCAATCAGAAAACATGGAATAAAGTCATCCATGCCTATCGCAAATGCATTCAGGAAGGTATCCGCGTCAATGTTCTGACAGTATTAACAGAAAAACTGGCAAAACACCCGAAGGAATACTATGACTTTATTGTCAAAGAGGATATTGACTGGATTCAGCTGATTCCATGTCTGGATGAAGGTGCCAGAACGCCATATTCACTGATACCAAAAAGCTACAGTTCGTTTTTTATTGCTTTGTTTGATCTTTGGTATGCAGAAATGAAAAAAGGAAGGCAGAGGTCGATCGGATTGTTTGATGATATCCTGAATATGCTGCAGGGATATGCCCCTGGGCAGTGTGGAAGACTAGGAAAGTGTTCCTGGCAGTATGTCATTGAAGCAGATGGTTCTGTATTCCCATGTGATTTTTACTGTACAGATGAGTGGTTGCTTGGAAATATCGGGTGTGAATCCATGGAACAGTTAACAGACTGTCCAGTAAGAACTTCTTTTCTGAAAAGAGATGAGCAGGGAAAAAAGATCTGTGAGAAGTGCAGATATGAGAGTATCTGTGATGGTGGATGCATTCGGCAGAGAAACTGTTACCTTTCCGATAAGTATTGTGGGCATCAGAAGCTTTTATCACATATTGAATATTTAATGTATGGAAAATAATGTTTTGAAAGAACATGTATGCTATGCATTAAGAAAAGGATGTGCTGATGCCATCCTTTTTGTATATGGATTAAATGGTTACACTCTATTGTTCTGAAAGTCTGCTTCTTTCGCTGATTGCACTTAACAGAACCTCAATGAAAACAAAATAGATTGCCTGATCATCCAGAAAGGATCCACGACTGTCGCGGGAGATTCTTGGAAGTATTACGACTTCATCGCAAAGGTTTTTATACGGAAGGTTCTGGATCATTGTGAATACTACAATATGGCAGCCGTTTTCAGCTAATGCGGCTGCTGCACTGTCGTAATGCATGTTATTTTTGGTTGTAAAGATGATGACCAGATCATCACTTCCCAGATAATTGGCCATATCATTGAAGAGGTACAGATCATCAATTGCTTCTGCATCAAAACCGATCTTGTTCAACCGGAAGCGAAACTGACGGACAGAATTGAATGTACGGTTGATTCCGAAAAGCTTGACTCTTTTACTGTGCAGAAATAAATCAGCAATCCGGTTGATTGTATCCATATCCGTATAATCAGCAATGGCTTTCATATAGGATGCATAGATTTCTGTGATTGCATGCAGTGGAGTCGTTTTTTCACCGCTTTTTTCCGGATTGATGTCATGATCGGAATTATGACTGAATACATATCTGGAAATATCATTCTTGAGTGCAGAAAACGCAGAATAACCGACTCTGTTGGCAAAGCGGCTCAGCGCTGCATCGGATACACCGATTAAAGATGCAAGGGATGCCATATTAAAGCGGATGACATCATTTGGTGCATCAAGGATATAATCTGCGATTTTCTGGTCTGTTTTTGTGAAATCGCTGCTGCATGAACGTATAATTTCAAACGGGCTTTGGATCATATGTACACTCCTTGTTTTCATTATATTCATTTCATGAAGAATATAAAATGATATTTTATTTCGATAATATATTGAAATAATATTTTGCATTGATATACTGAGCATACAGACAACAGAAAAATGAAAGGGAATCAATGTATCAGAACTGATCCGGATACTTCAAATGGATCACTTGACACAGATTTCCACAAGCAGAACTGTTGATCAGCATATATTAATGAAAATGAAGGGAGAAAACCATGACAAAAAAACCAAATATTGTCTACTTTGTGGCAGATCAGATGCGCAGTGATACACTGCATCATCTTGGCTGTGAAGCATCCATCACACCAAATCTTGACAGGCTTACACAGGAGGGGGTTTCTTTTGAAAATGCCTATTGCCAGAATCCGGTCTGTGTCCCAAGCAGATGTTCCTTCATGACCGGTCTGTATTGCCATACAACCGGGCATCGTACCATTCATTACATGCAGAATCCAGGGGAACCGAATTTCCTGCGTACAATGAAGAATGCAGGATATGAAGTGTGCTGGGTAGGAAGAAATGATCTGATTCCGGCAAATATCACAAAGGAGGAGTTCTGTGACCATTACTTCTGTGGTACAGGCAAGGATCTTGTTTCAACACCATCTGCAAATCAGCCAAAACCACATCCGGATCACGATACACCTTCCATTGGATGTCCACATACCGAACCTGGTTTTTATGCCCATTTCCGTGGAAAGATCACGGAAGAACAGGCACACCGCCCGGCATCTGACTGGAGATGTGTTGAGGAAGCAATTGCCTATATCAACGAAAAAAGCAAGGAACCGGATCATAAGCCGTTCTTCCTGTACTGTACAATTTCCTATCCGCATCCTCCATATGCATGTGAGGATCCATGGTTTTCTTCCATTGATCGTTCAAAGTGCGAACCAAGAAGACCAAGTGCACTTGATCTGGATAAGCCAAGCATGCTGAAGGCAATCGCTCTGCGACAGAATCTGAAAGAATGGGGGGATGACAACTTCATTGAAATGAGAGCTGTGTATCTGGCAATGGTGTCCCGCTTTGATCATCAGTACGGCATGATTGAAAAGGCACTCAGAGATGGCGGTCTTTACGATGATACATCGATCTTTGTATTCTCTGACCATGGTGATTACACAGGTGATTATGATATTGCAGAAAAGGTGCAGAACTGCTTTGAAGACTGTATTGTCAATGTACCGCTGCTTGTCAAACCGGCAAAACAGTTTGATGTAAAACCTGGTATTTCCAAAGTGCTTTGCGAACTTGTGGATGTTACCGCTACTGTAGAAGAAATGACCGGTGTAACAACAGAATATGTCAACTTCGGTAAATCACTTATGCCATCTCTTGCGGGAGAAACAGTGCATAAAGATGCTGTATTTAGCGAAGGTGGACGTATTCATGGAGAATACTGGGCAATGGAAAGAGGGCATAATGAAGACTCGGAATACTGGCCACGTCTGAGTGCGCAGTGTTCAGAAGGCCCTGAACATACCAAAGCAGCGATGATTCGCATGGGAAATCTGAAATATGTCATGCGTCTGTATGAAAAAGATGAACTTTATGATCTTGAAAAAGATCCAAAGGAACTTGTCAACAGAATTGATGAAACCCAATACCAGGGTGATATTGCCAGAATGAGAAACCGTCTGCTTCAGTGGTATATGGAAACAGCTGACTGGGTGCCAAACAGAAAAGATCCACGATTCTGATATTGCTCATTATCTGCATCAGGTAGAAAGCTTACTTGTTTTCTGCCTTTTTTCTGATGGAAAATGTCAAAGATGAACAGTCAGAAGACGGATCCACTCTGACAGTGCCTCCGTCATGATTTTCTGTCTATGTGTTACGACGTAATAATGGCGGGTAAGGGATACATCCGCCAATGTGACAGGAATGACGTATCCCTGTTCAATGTCCTGTGTGCACATCTGATATGGAAGAACAGTAATCCCAAGACCTTCTCTGACAGCGTTGACGATGGCACGTGTACTTGTGGATTGCCATATCGTATCAACCTGTACACCATTCTCCCTGAAGATATGATCGGTGTATTCGCGGACAGCACTGCCTTCATCACGTTTCAAAAACGGCAGCCCGTTCAGATCATGGATGCTTATGCTGTTTTTGTGTGCCAGTGGATGAGATGGTGGAACAAGAAGGACAAGCTCGTCTTTGCAGAATTCCATTGTCTGCAGATCAGGGAAGTGAAGGCTGTCCTCAATCAGAGCAACATCCAGTCTGTTGTCCATTAATGCCTGCTGGAGGTTGGCACCGTTATTGACGGTTACTTCAATTCGAATGTCCGGGTTTTCAGCATGAAAGGAGTGAATCGCGGAAGGTAGCAGAATATTGGATATTGTTACAGTAGAACCGACACGAATGGTTTCCTGCTTCTGATGCATGGCCTGCTCCATTTCCTGATAGTCCATGATGATTCTTTCGGCATGTCGGTAAAGCTGATCGGCCTGAGGAGTAGGAATCAGGCGACGATGATAACGTTCGAAAAGAACCGTATTGAATTCTGTTTCCAGATCAAGGATGATGCGTGACACAGATGGTTGAGAACAGTAAAACTGACGTGCAGTTTCACTGATATTCCGCTTCTGATAAACACAGATGAAGACTTTCAGCGAATGAATTGTTGCCATAAAACCTCCATAATATATAAGTTATGAAAATATAATCTTAATAGCATTATCATTATATCATATGAACCATTATACTGTAGCCTGTGAGGTGAATATGAAAAGGAAAATATCGTATTTCAGACTGTTTCTGACAATGATGCAGATATCAGCATTCACGTTCGGCGGGGGATTTGTCATCATTGGAATGATGCAGAAAAAGTTCTGTGATGAATTGCATTGGGTAAAGGAAGATGAAGTGCTGGATATGACAGCCATTGCTCAATCGGCTCCTGGTGCTTTAGCTGTTAACAGTGCCATCATCTTCGGTTATCGCATGGGTGGAATAACAGGGGCACTTGTGTCCACATTGGCAGTGATCATTCCTCCGATTGTCATCATCTCTGTCGTATGTCAGATTTATGATGTATTCAGTACAAACAGAATTGTACAGATTGCCTTACAGGTCATGCGTGCAGGTGTTGCAGCTGTCATTGTTGATGTTGTGATGGACCTGGCTGGAAAAGTCATTGAAACAAAGGATGCAATCAACATTGTACTGATGGTATTGGCATTTATCGCTTCATGGATCTGTGGAATCAGTTCAATTCAGATCATTCTGTTTTTCCTGATGTTAGGGATTGTGCGATATTTTCTTGAAAGAAAGAAGGTGGCACAATGATCTTTGTTGAACTGTTTCTTGTATATCTGCAGATCGGTGCATTCTCCTTTGGTGGAGGTTATGCCGCAATGCCACTGATTCAAAGCCTTTGTGTGGATGGGAAACACTGGCTTACAACAGGTGAATTTGCGGATCTGACAACAATAGCTGAAATGACACCAGGTCCGATTGCAGTCAATTCTGCCACATTCATCGGTCAGAAGATGGCTGGATTACCTGGAGCCATTGTATGTACGATTGCATGTATTCTTCCATCTTTACTGATTGTATTACTTCTTGCATATCTGTATGGCAGGTTTTCTGAACTTGCTGTTGTAAAAAAAGTACTTGGACAGTTACGGCCGGCTGTTGTTGCGATGATTGCCTCAGCTGGTATGACGATTCTGATCCTGGCTCTGACACAAGGGTCCACAGGTTCATGGATTCCTGTGCATCCGGTAGAACTGATTGTGTTTCTGTTATGTCTGTTTCTGTTGCGGAAAAAGAAATGTGGTCCGATACAGATCATATTCCTTTCTGCAGTTTTGGGAACGGCTGCTTATCTGTTGATCTGAAAAACGGAAGTCTGATGGCTTCCGTTTTTCTGGCAGAAATGTGTATTCTAAAGAAAACATACAAATACATATAATAAAGGCGGGGATATTATCTGAGTGTTGTAACAAGGATGTTCAGCAGCACTTCAATATAGACGTAGAAGATTGCCTGATTGTCCAGATAGTATTCACTTGTTTCCTTATCGATTCTTGGTAACAGTACGGTTTTTGTACATAAAGGGAGAAAGGAAAGGACACGAGACATGGTAATGCATATGACTGGTGTGCCTTTGAAATGCATTTCTCTGACTGCAGCATCATAGTTACCCTGCCCGGAGATAGAGAAGATGATGAAAAGATCCTTTTCACCACAGATACTGGAAGCATCTTCGATATCACTTGAATCAAACAGCGCCTGTGAATCAATGCCGAGTCTGGAAAGCCGGCGTTTGAGCTGGATTGCGGAATGATAGGAACGGTTATAACCGACGATCATGATGCGCTCTGCACGGATGATCATCTGTGCGATTTCCTGCGTTTCTTCCATGGAAATCATATTGGCAATTTCCTGGATATAACTGCTGTAGGCAGATGTGATTGCATGAATCGGATCCATGTTTTCATTCTGTGATGTGGCATTGCGTGATACAAGGTACCTGGAAAGGTCAAACCGCAGTGCAGAATACCCTTCATATCCGATCTTTTTGGAAAAGCGGACAAAGGCAGAAGGAGAAAGTTCTGACATTCGGGCAAGTTCATACAGTGTGTTTGTAACAATTGCGTGTGGATTGGACAGAATGAAATCGGCAATCTGCTGATCGGTTTTTGTATAGTCACTGCGGTAGCTTTCGATTTTTTCTAAAGGATTGATGGACATAAGAAACTCCTGTTCCTATTTTACTATAAAAAATATTTTACGCAGAATTGAAATAAAATTTTAAAACAGATATGATTGATACAGAAAGCATTCAATTGGAGGTATTCAGATGGAAAAGAAAAAAACGGGAAGTGAAGTTGTTCGAAAAGCTGAAGAATCAGGCTTTTCAATGACCTATCATCAGGTTCTGCTTGTTGTGGAACTGTTTCTTTGCATGCGTAATGTACTCAATCTGATTACCTCATTTATGAATCCGGCAGGTACAGATCGTACGGTGGATCAGATCTTTTATGTCATCATGCTGGTGGTTGCGCTGATTTCAGTGGTTTTCCATGATCGTAAGGCAGGGGTCATATCCTTACATGTATTCATTATGCTTGAGCTTGCCTGGACATGCTTTATTTATATGGTTGCAGGGTACAGAGGACTTGCTGTGCCGGATCTGAATGAGAAAATGTTTTCCTGGACGCTTGGATCCTTAGCCTGGTTTGTGCCGACATTGCTGTATTACAGGAAGAGGTGGAGGTTTCTGAAATGATGGATGTCAGATCTTTTGATGTCATTGACAGCCTGCATCGTGAAAAGGGGTATCTGGATGGCGATGAGCTTGCATCCTCTTTGGATATTTCTACCCGTACACTGCGTGATATCATCAGGGATGTCAGGGAACATATTGAGCAGTATGGTGCAACCATCAGCTATAAGAACAATTTTGGTTACAGGCTGGAGGTTCATCAGAAAACACTGTTTGAGTCCTTTCTGGCGCAGGAAAAGAAAAATATAGAGAACATGCGTTTTGATTATCCGATCACATCTGCTGAGCGGTGTGATTATATCATCCGCCGTTTTCTGCTTTCTTCCACTCCGGTTAAATCAGATGATCTTTGTGAAGAACTCGGTATTTCAAAAACAACATTTGCCCAGGATCTGCGACAGGTAAAACAGACTCTTTACAGATATGAACTGCATGTAGAAGTACAGGCAAAAAAAGGGCTTGTTGTATGTGGTAGTGAAAAGAACATGCAGAGCTGCATGGCAGATTTCGTCTTTTACAACGATTATGCTTCATCCACTTCATTTACAACCCATTCGATCGGGCAGTTCTGCAGACAGTATGAACAGAAGATCAGAACATGTGTCAATCGTGTTCTTTCAGACAATGACTATCATATGACAGACCTTGGCATCAATAATCTTGTTGTGCATATTCTGATCACTTTGTATCGGGGACAGATGGATCCATCAAAGCCGAATCTTTCTGATGTGAAAATCAATGAAGATCAATATCATCTGGAAATATCCATGGCACAGCAGATGGCAGATCTGGTGTGTGAGTATACCGGTATGTCATTGCTGGAAGAAGAGCTTGGATTCATCGCAGTGCATATCATCGGATCAAGGCTTTTTTCCAAAGAAGATGAAAACCTGATATCGATGGAAACGCTGAATCTTGTTAGAGATCTGTTTGATGAAATC
The DNA here is from genome assembly GCA_945877405.1 of uncultured Erysipelotrichaceae bacterium. Taxonomy (GTDB): domain Bacteria; phylum Bacillota_I; class Bacilli_A; order Erysipelotrichales; family Erysipelotrichaceae; genus Bulleidia. The sequence goes on from CAMCSA010000013.1 coordinate 25,943, forward strand.
AGAAGGCATTACGGCATCAGTTTCTTTGATGATATGGAGCTGTTTACACTGATGTGCATGCATATGGAACCGATGATTCAAAGGGTACGTAACGGGATTCCGATGCGTAATCCGCTGCTGGAAACAATCAAGACAGAAAACCCGAATGGATATGATCTTGCGGTATATGCATGCCGATGGCTGTCACAACGGCTTCATGCAACCATCGATGAAAATGAAATGGGGTATATGGCACTGCATTTTGGCATTGCTTTGGAAGGAAAGAAAAAAGCGGGCAGAAAAAGGATACTAGCGGTATGTGCGTCAGGAGTAGGTACATCACGTATGCTGAAATACAATCTTGAAAAACTGTTTGGTAACAGTGTGGAAAGCATTACAACAGCCAGAATGAGTGAAGTGATACAGATGGATCTGTCTGTATATGATCTGATTGTGACAACCGTACCGTTTGATCACCCTGTTTCAACAAGGGTTATACAGGTTGGATGCTTTCTTTCGCAAAGTGATCAGGATGCTTTACGGAATGCGTTTGCCGCTTCTTATGACAATGTAGACGGTCTTATAAAGGCGTTTGATCCTGCGATGTATATCGAAAACGGAGATGTTGAAACATGGCAACAGGCAGTAGAGCAACTGTATGGAAGAATGGCATCCTGCATTGCAATGCCGGATGATTTTCTGAAGCTGACAATGGATCGTGAGAAGCTTTCTTGCACATATATCGGGAACCGTTGTGCTGTACCACATCCGACAAGTGTTCTGCTGGAAGAAAACAGAATCGCTGTCATGCATCTGAAAAAACCTGTTGTCTGGAGCAATGGGAAAAGAGTGGAATGGGTGTTCCTGATCGGTATGAAGCGCTATGAGGATGCCGGATCGGATCAGCTGATTCATGCACTGTATGAGCTGATTGGAGATGGCAATGCATTGAGGCAGTTGAAGATGGATGCTTCCTATGACCATTTTATTCGCATATTGCAGTCTGTTTTATCTGTCCCGTCTGAAACGGAGGATGATTTTTTCCATTAATCACGGAGGTGCTGTATGAATGTTCTGATTGTCTGTGCAGCAGGAATGTCTTCCAGCGCTCTTGCGCAGAGGTTCAGAGAAAAAATCAGAAAAGAGGGTCTGAATATCAGAGTGGGGACATGTGGTGTTACACAATACCGTCAGCACCTGGCACATGCAGATCTTGTTTTCATTGCACCTCAGATCAGCTGGTTACAGAAAGAGCTGAATGAAAAGAAGATCATGTGTCTTGTCATACCGGAAAAGGCATATGGCGAAATGAATGCTGATGTACTTATGGATATGGCACTTCATCCTGATGAATATATACCAAAGGAAATGAAGGAGCCATGGTATAAAGGAATTGTTGTGGGGTTTGCCCAAAGACGAAGTGTGATTGCGATTACAGATGGTTTCAGTTCACTGATGCCGGTATCTCTTGTCGGTTCCATTCTTTCTCTTTGTAATGCGCTTCCGATTCCTTATCTGAATACACTGATTTCTTCCGGAATCGTTGGAGAGTATCTTTCGATCGGTGTCAGTATGACAATGGGAATGCTTTCTTTGTATCTCAGTATTTTTATTGCGATGTCCTATTCTGAGCAGACTGGAGTATCAAAGGAGGGACTTGTTCTTTCCTGCATGGTTGATTTTATAGCGGTCAGCGGGATTTCTCCACTGGAAGCACTGCAGACAGGCTTTTTTGATGGGCGTGGCATGTTATGTGCCACTGCAATCACGCTTGTGACATGTCATCTGTATGAAACAGTTGATCGACTGCTTGTAAAAAGAAAGAAAGGGTATATTGCCAGCAATATCATCGACTCCTTCTATTCACTGATTCCTGTCAGTATCTGCATGTTTCTGACGGTAACAGTTTCGACGGTATTCTATTCCTGTTTCCATGTGCAGATAGCACAGTATATCAACGATTCGATTGTGGATGCCATCGGCAGGTTTGCCGGTAACAGTGCCTCCACATTGCTGGGATTGAAAGTCCTTGCCACATTGTTTTGGTTTGTCGGTATCCATGGAGGAAAGCTGACAGGAACGGTATCCAATCCGATTTTTCAACCGCTTTCTGCGGCAGATGTCAGAGCATGGACAAAGGGAGAAACACTTCCGTATCTGATCAATTCTCAGACATCTAACATGTTTACATTCGGCGGGATCGGATCCACACTGTCATTGACATTTCTGATGCTTGTGATGTCAAAAAGCAGGAAGATGAAACAGCTGGGAAAAATATCGTTTCCAATGGGGATCTTCTTTATCAATGAACCTCTGATTTTTGGACTTCCGTTTGTATTGAATCTGTATCTGCTGATTCCTTTTACCCTGATACCGTTGATCAGTGGTGTCATGACAATCATCGCCACACGTGTCGGATTTCTTCCTGCCTGTATCGGATTTGAAATACCATGGACGACGCCACCGCTGATCTCCGGACTGATTCAGGGAGGGTGGAAACTTGCACTGTGGCAGGCCTTCATGCTTGTTTTGCAGGCAGCCATGTGGTACCCCGTCTTTCACCATCTTGATCAGGAAGCATTGAAAGAAGAAAAGAGTGCGTAAAGTTTCTGTAAACCATTCTGCCGGAATTCTGGCAGAAAGATGTATTCCAAGAAGTGGTTGTGACTGATAAGATCACATCATAAAAAGGGGAAAACCCAAAAGGAGAAAATCATGCAGAAATTCATGAACTGGATGGAAGCACATGTCATGCCTCTTGCGGGAAAACTTGGAACAAACCGTTATCTTAAGGCGATCAGTTCCGGTTTTATCGCCATCATGGCAGCAACAATCGTTGGTTCCATCTTCACACTCATCGGTAACCTGCCTTTTACAGGCTGGACCGCATGGCTGGCTTCAACAGGCCTCAATAAGATTCTGGCACTGCCAGGTCAGTGTACAACTGATCTGATTGCCGTTTATGCAGTATTCTTCATTGCATACAACCTGGCACAGACATTCGAAGTAGATGGTAAGGGTGCAGGTCTTGCTGCTCTGGTATCCTTCTTTGTTGTAACAGGCAGAGCGACATATTTTGCTGCAGCTGCGGAAGGTGCAGCAGCAGTCAGTGCACTTTCCACAGGATTCCTTGGCGCAAAGGGTCTGTTTACAGCCATGATCGTTGCATTGCTCGGCGCAAGAATCTATGTATTCATTGTCAAGAAGGGCTGGGTTATCAAGCTCCCGGATTCTGTACCACCAAATGTTGCAGGTTCCTTCAATGCTCTGATTCCATCTTTCTTTGTTGTCATTGTCTTCCTGCTTGTTGCGATGGGAATGAGCTTTACTTCCTATGGTGATCTGCACACAATGATCTTTACAGTCATTCAGTCTAACCTGATGAGATTCATGGGTGATAACATCTTCTCATGGCTGTTCTTCAACTTCATGACAAACATCCTGTGGTTCTTCGGTCTGCACGGTGGTAACATTGTCGGTTCCATTACAAACCCGGTATATACACCACTTGCTCTGGAAAACCTGGCAGCTTTTGAAGCAGGTGAAACAGTCATGCCTTATATCATCACAGGTTCTTTCGGAAAGACATTCACATTCGGTGGTGTCGGTTCCATGTTCGGCTTGGCAATTCTGATGACATTCTTTGCCAAGTCCAAACAGTATAAAATGCTTGGTAAGCTCTCACTTCCAACAACATTCTTCTTCATCAACGAACCTCTGCTGTTCGGTATTCCGGTTGTGTTGAATCCACTGTTCTTCCTGCCGCTGATGTTTACAACACCTCTGCTTGGTACACTGACATATTTCATGATGAAGATCGGTATCGTTCCGATTCCACATGGTATCCAGCTTCCTTGGACCATGCCACCGGTATTCAACGGATTCCTGCAGGCAGGTATTGGTCTTGCAATATGGGAAGTACTGATGGTTATCGCATCCATGATCATCTATTATCCATTCTTCAGAATGGGCGATAAACAGGCTCTTGCTGAAGAAAACGGCGAAGCATAAAATAATACTGAAATAAGACAATGTCCTGACTGTTCTTAGATCAGGACATTGTCACATACAGGAGAGAGAATATGAAACTTTTAATTCAGTCCGATGACTACGGCATGACACCAGCCGTAGCTGATGGCATTATTTATGGAATTACACATGGTGTTGTACGTAATACAGGCATGTTTACAAACATGCCCTGGGCAAAGGAATGCGTAGAAAAGATCAGACCGTATCTGGGTCAGATCGCATTCGGTATTGACCTGAATGCTTCTACAGGATGTTCTTTGCTTGGTTATGACAAAGTACCAAATCTCTGTCATCCGGATGGTTCCTTTCTGACATCAAAGGAAAACCGTGCTGCAGATGAAAGTGCACCGAACCATGATCATGTCGATCATGATCAGCTGTATGCAGAATTTGATGCACAGGTACAGAAGTTCATTGAACTTGTCGGCAAGGTTCCGGATTACATTCATGCCCATGCCTATGGCACTGCCACAACAGAAAGAGTCAGAAGGGAAATCGCTCAGAAATACGACCGTCCATATTCCAAGGCTACAGCAGATCTGCTGATCGGAGATTATGCAAGAATGGGATGGTATATCATGGGATCCCCAGAGGCACAGTTAAAGGAAGATCTGGAATCTTATATTGTTGAGAATAAGGCTGGCTTTGACAAAGATGGCTATGGCTATCTGATCACACACTGCGGTTATGCAGATGCACGGCTGTTTGAACTGTCCAGCTTCAGTTTATGCAGAGTCAAGGATCTGGAAGCTCTGACATCCGAGCGTGTGAAAAACTGGATCGCATATAACAATGTTGAACTGATCACATTCAACGATCTGGATCGTGATCATTGGGCGAACTGAAATATAATATTGCACTGCTGTCAATGTTTCTGTATGATGGCAGTGTTTTTTGAAAGGGGATTAATATGGAAATACTGACAATACTGTTAAAGCAGATTGTTCTGATGTTTGTTCTGATCATGATCGGTTATGTACTTTGCAGAAAAAAACTGATCACATTACAGGGCAGTGGAGAAATGGGGAAAATACTGTTGAATGTTGTCATACCATGTGTGATTATCAACAGTTTCTGGTGTGAAAGAACAGCAGAGAAAACAGCATCCCTGCTGCAGGGAAGCGTGATTGCTGCAGTTGTGATGGCAGTTGCGGTGATCATTTCCACACTTGTATATGGTTTAAGGGATGGCGTAGCGTGTTTTTCTTCCGCTTTTTCCAATGCCGGATTCATCGGTATCCCACTTGTACAGGCGGTTCTGGGCAGTTCTGCCGTATTCTATCTTTCTCTGATGATTGTTCTTGTCAATTTTCTGCAGTGGACATATGGACTGTATGTGCTTACCGGGGATAAGGGAAAGATGAAGCTGTCAGTTGTGGCAACCAATCCGGTTGTCATTTCTGTAGTGGCTGGAATCGTGATCTATTTCCTGAATCTGCCTCGGTTTGCCTTTACAGATACACTGATCTCCTCCATCACAGCAGTCAATACACCACTGGCAATGCTTGTGACCGGTGTCTATCTGGCGCAGTCGCCTTTATACGATATCATCTCGGATCAGAATACATGGAAGGTATCCGTTCTGCGCTTATTGATCATACCTGTCGTATCGCTACTTGTGATAAAGCTGTTCCCGTTTGGTACACAGGAAATGAAAGTTGCGATCATGATTGCGGCTGCCTGTCCGGTTGGATCAAATGTATCCATCTTTGCGCAACAGGTTGGAGCATCCTTCAAGGATGCAACATGTCAGGTATGTCTTTCCACAATTCTGTGTCTTGCAACAATACCGCTGATGACACTTGTAACAACGATGATTTTATGAAAATATGCAGATGGGAATCTGCATGTTTTCATTTTTGGGCAATGGGAAAAAATATCCTTCACCAACAGTTGAAAAAACTTTTTGGTGTGATATTGAAATAAATTTTAAAACAATTAATATGATGGTATAGGGAGGGGTTACATATGAAGAAGCCTGATATTGTACTGTTTACCGCAGATGGCATGCGCCTTGACAGTCTTGCTTGTATGGGGAATCGTGCAGCCTGGACACCGCATATGGATGCCCTGGTAAAGGAAGGAGTTGCCTTCCGCAATGCTTATTGCCAGAATCCTTCTGTTGTTGCAGGAAGGTGTTCTGTCATGAGTGGTCTGTATCCGCATACAACAGGACACAGATCGATGCATTATCTGTTAAGACCGGATGAACCGAACCTGTTGCGGATCATGAAGGATGCAGGGTATGAAGTCATCTGGGCAGGCAAGAATGATCTGATCCCGTCAGATGCGGATAAAAGTGAATACTGTGATGCGTGGTTTGATGGTGTGCATGATCAGGATGCAAGAAAGATATACTGTTACCTGAGTACTACCATGAAACGGATGAATGCCCGCATGTCCGAGCAGGATTATTCTTTTTTCAATGGAGTATCGACAGGGCAGGAAAAAACAGACGAGAAGTCTGTGGAAAGCATTCTGAAATACCTGGATGACAGAAAAGAAAGAAATGATGCAAAACCGGTGTTCATCTACTGCAATCTTTCATTTCCTCACGTTCCATATGGTGTCAGTCAGCCATGGTATTCTCTGATTGACCGCAATCAGCTGCAAGAAAGAAAGCCATGGTGCCCAGATAAGCCGGAAATGCTTGTATTGACGGCAGATCGTATGAATCTGCATGAGTGGACAACGGAAGATTGGAATGAATTAAGAGCTGTATATCTTGGTATGGTTGCCAAGTGGGACAGCCTGCTTGGAAAAGTGGTGCAGAAACTGAAGGAACATGGTTTCTATGACAATACATCCATCATTGCATGTTCCTATCATGGGGATTATACAGGGGACTATGATATTGTGGAAACAGTGCAGAACTGTTTTGAAGATGTTCTGACCAATGTTCCTCTGATCATAAAACCTGCTGTACAGTTTTCTGTAAAACCACGTATCACAGATGCACTTGTGGAGCTTGTGGATCTTTCTGCAACGATTCTGGAAATGAGTGATATACAGATAGATCATGTGCAGTATGGGGAATCTTTAATGCATGTTCTGGCTGGTGATGAAGTGCATAAGGATGCCGTATTCTGTGAAGGTGGCAGACCATATGGAGATATCTATGCAATGGAAAACGGACATGAAAATCCATCGGATCCATATTGGCCAAGAATGTCTGTACAGCAGATGGATGATGCACATGCAAGGGCTACGATGATCCGAATGGGAAACCTGAAATATACGATGCGGATGAGTGGGAAAGATGAACTGTATGATCTTAGCATTGATCCGGATGAAACAGTTAACCTCATCGATCAGCCATCCTATGAAGATGATGTGCTGAAAATGAAGCTACGGATGCTGGAATGGTATCAGCAGACAGCAGACTGGATTCCATCACGTAAGGATATCCGATAACAAGGCAGCTGGCATGATTGTGTGTCAGCTGTTTTCATGAATCTGCAGGGTAAAGTGTAAAGCTGAACTTTACCATTGAATATTCGAAATGTGGAAAAGTTAAATAATATGCATGAATATGCGGAAATCATATTGTGGAAAACATGTTGAAAACAGATAGTTTTCCACAGTGATTATCATCTTTTTTCATCTGGAACAGGTGATATTCTGCACATTTCCGGTGACGATTATTTCTGTGAAAAGAAGTATCGTGTAAAGGAAAGATGAGGAAAATAAGATGGAAACAGAAATGGAAAAAGCATTGAATGAACTGATTGATCGTCTGGATGAAAAAGGATTTTTTGAGAAGTACTGCAGGCTTGTATGTTCGGGTCATGAGGCAGGAATCTGTCATCAGTGTCATCTGACAAAAAAGCAGATCATGGAACTTTGGGCACGTAATACGGATGTATTTGAATCGATTTCTCAACAGGTGTATGATTCTTCTAAAGAGGAACCATGACATTACAACAGCTGATCCAACTTCTGAAAACTTCAGATATATGGCAACAGATTGATGCACACCGGGATGAAATTGCCCAACTGATCCCGGAAGTATCGGTCATGTTTGATTATGATCAGAACAACCGTTATCATCAGTATGACCTGTGGATACATACTCTGATGACAGTATGTGATCTGCCAGACAATCTTGATGATGCGGTATATCTGGCTGCACTTCTGCATGATATTGGAAAGGTGGAAAGCCGCTGTAAAGGGAAAAAAGCAGGGGATACACAAAGCCATTACTATGGTCATCCTGCAGTCAGTGTACGGATTGTACGACAGCAGATTATTCCAGGGCTGATCCGGAACGGGGAAATCCTGGATGAGCAGATGGTGAATGATCTTTTGTGGCTTGTGGAACATCATGATGATACATTGACGAAACAAGATACGCAGATTCTGAAAATCCGTGAGCAGATCGGGGCTGAACTGTTTTATGAATGGATGGAACTTCAGAAAGCAGATGCAAAGGCACATGTCATTCTTCCTAAGGTGTTGTATCGGATTGTAACTTGTGAAAAATGGGTTGCATATCATGACTGACAGATGGGTGAAACCATCTGTTTTTCGGTTATAATGGTTTGTGAAGTGAGGTGTTTTTATGCATGGAATCATTGCGACGTGGCGTATGGCTCTTGAAGGGGTACAGAAGGCGGATGCCATGTTGAAAGAAGGAAATCAGGCAGCAGATGCGATTGAAACAGCAATTCGGGAAGTAGAGGACTACCCTTATTATAAATCTGTGGGATATGGTGGTCTTCCGAATCAGGATGGTGTGCTGCAGATGGATGCCGGTTATATGGATGGGGGGAGTCTTTCCATTGGGGCTGTATGTGCCATTGAAGATTTTGCCAATCCGGTATCAATTGCCCGTAAGCTCTCCAATGGGACTGTCAATAATATTCTAGTGGCAGAAGGAGCCGCTGCATTTGGTAAAGAATATGGATTTGAGCAGAAGAAAATGCTGACGGATCGGGCAAAGCGCATTTATGAAAAGAAAAAGGCGGAGCTGGCTGAAAATGATCAGCTAAGGCCATATGATGGTCATGATACAGTTGGAATGGTGTGTGTGGATGATCAAAGCCACGTCATTGCGGCGACCAGTACATCCGGACTTTTCATGAAACGCAATGGCAGAATTGGAGATTCTCCATTTGTCGGCAGTGGTTTCTACGCTGATGAAGAAATTGGTGGAGCAACAGCGACAGGGCTTGGTGAAGATATCATGAAAGGCTGTATCAGCTATGAAATCGTACGAAGAATGGGGGAAGGCATGCCGGTACAGCAGGCGTGCGAAACCGCAGTGAACCAACTGGATAAAAAGCTGAAAAAAAGACGTGGGCAAGCAGGAGATATTTCGGTTGTGGCAATGGACAATAAAGGCAACTGGGGATGTGCGACAAACATCGATGGTTTCTCCTTTGTTGTCGCAACACAACAGAGTGCACCGGTTGTTTGGCTAGCTCACAGAACAGAAGATGGACATACCGTGTTTGAAAAGGCAGGCCAGCAGTGGCTGGATGAATATATGCACAATCACAGTGCAGCAGTGGAGTGAAAAATAGTATGGAAAGAATCATTGAAGTATGTTGTGGCGGATACTACGATGCTTTACAGGCATATAAAGGTGGCGCTAAAAGAATTGAGCTAAACAGTGCCCTTCATCTTGGTGGACTGACTCCGACGATCGGATCGCTGGTCCTGACAAAAAAGAACACGGACCTGAAAGTGATCTGTATGGATCGGCCAAGAAGTGCAGGGTTTCATTATGATGAGACTGATTTTGAAACAATGAAGGCAGATGCACATGCTCTGATGCAGAATGGGGCTGATGGCATTGCATTTGGCTGCCTGGATGAAGATGGTAATATCGATGTGGAACAGACACGTCAGATGATTGAGATCATCCGTGCCTATCATGGAGAAGTCGTATTCCATCGTGCCTTTGACTGTGTGAAGGATCCATATGCATCCATTGAAACACTGATTGAACTTGGTGTGGATCGAATCCTGACAAGTGGCCTCAAAGCAAAAGCCATGCAGGGAAAAGAACTGATTAAGGATCTGCAGGCAAAGTATGGGGATCGGATACAGCTGCTTGCTGGAAGTGGAATGAATGCATCCAACGCAAAGGAAATGATGGATGATACAGGAATATCACAGGTGCATTCTTCCTGTAAAAGCTGGCTGAATGATCCGACAACCACAGGTAAGGAAGTCAGCTACAGCTTTGCATCATCACCTCATGAAAATGACTATGATGTCGTGGATGAAGCACTTGTCAGAGAGCTTGTGGCAAGCATTGCAGATTGACTGAGAGTAAAAGGAAGAACGATGATGTTCTTCCTTTTAAAAGTCTTCTTCTTTTGCAAAGGATGGCAGCAGTTTTTCGTACTGCTGTCTGGAAAGAACCGGTCCTTCCACCTGAACGATGGCTGCAGAAACTGCTGATGCAATGGAAAGGGCTCGTTTCAGAGAATACCCTTTATACAGGCAGGAAAGAATGGTTCCGATGTGACCATCTCCTGCCCCTGTTCCATCGATTGCTCTGACAGGGAAGGATGGAATGGAAAGGATTTCGCCATCATTGCATGCAACGCATCCTCTGTCGCCATCAGTGATGACGACAAGATTTTCCGTATCTGCAGATAACATACGCGCATTTTTTGTGATATTGGATATCGGAAGCTGGATCCGCTTCAGAAGGATTTCAGCTTCTTTAGCATTACAGTGAATGATCGGGTGTAATGCCATGACTCTTTCCAGGCGGTCCTGCTGCAGGTGGGCGATACGTGGACCACAGGCAAAACAGATTGGCAGATGAGCCTGTTGCACCCAGTCAATCAGACAGTCATTGCATGGCTCTTCCAGATCAATGCCACAGATATATACCATCGAATAATCTTCCGGATGCAGGCTTTCCAGCCATTTTTTCTGATAGTGGTATTCACCGCCATGTACTGCAAGGAAGGTTCTGTTACCATCAGGTGTTACTAGGCATGTACAGCTTCCGTTTTCTTCTTCACTTTCTTTCCATATCGGAATGTTTCTTTCTTGAAGCTGTCTTGAGACAAAGTCACCATACAGGCCTTTCCCTACAGGCACTGCCAGAGTAAAAGGAACATCAGAAAGCTTCATCATCATTGCGACATTGCAGGCACAACCTCCCAACGTGATTTTCTGATGTGTCGGATTGAGATCTTCTTCTGAAGATGGAAGATGGTCAATCTGTAATGTGATATCTGCTGTTGCAGATCCGAATAACAGTATTTTTTTCATGGTTCCATTGTAAATCAGCATGGATTTTTAAAAAAGAGTGTATTTATACAGTGGAGGTGGATTATGAAACATACATCATGGCTGATTGCAGGCATCATCAGTCTGCTTCTTTCCTGTATGATGATTTGTGCTGTACCAGTTTGCAGTCTGCCCCAACTGAGACTGAAGTGTACACATGTGGAAATACAACAGGGAGAATACTTTGATGCCGGGGCATATATTGCGGTTTCACGCAGTGATACAGGAAGGCTGATTCTGCCTGATGTGGATACGTCGGTGATTGGCAAACAGGCAGTGATCTACAGGCTTGTGGAAAAGAGTTATGAAGTGGATCAGATTCTGATTGTGGATGTAAAAAAGTGATCACAATGGATCACCTGGAAATGGAAGCTGCTGTAGCAAGGCCACGATATTCCTGTGCACTGTATGCGGCATTTCTGACAGCCTGGGCAAATGCTCTGGCGGCAAGAGTTCCAACAAGATTGAGATCGGCTTTTATATTACCGTTGGCTAAGGCATAGATGGAATCTCCATCATGCTGGGTATGGACAGGATTGATGCTGCGGGCCATGCCATCATGTGCCATGCCGGCAATCTTTGTCAGTTCTGTTTTGTTGAACTGCGCATTTGTCAGAATGGCACCGATTGTTGTGTTGGTGTGAAAAAGGCCAGGGGATGCCTGCAGAGCATACATCGTTTCCTCAGATGAAATCAGCTGTCTTCTTTCATAATCATAACAGCCTGCGATCATTCTGCCTGTTTCATAGTCAAAGATGTCCCCAAAGCAGTTGACGACTGCGATGGCTCCTACTTTCAGATCACCACATTGAAAAGCTGCTGAGCCGATACCTGATTTCATCATGTGATCTGTGCCACAGATCTTGCCACAGGTTGCACCAAGGCCAGCACCATGGTTTCCGTCTTTGTAGTTATATGATTCACTGTTGATGCATGCCTGATAACCCAAAGCTGCATCCGGACGTTTTGTATTGTCCAAAACCAGATCATAGATGCAGGATGTACAGACAATCGGTACGACTCCGGCATGGGTAGGAAATCCGATGTTTCTTTCTTCCAGATACTGCATGACTCCTGTTGCACTGTCAAGTCCAAAGGCACTGCCGCCGGATAGTACAACCGCATTGACACAATCATTTGCAGCAAGTGGGTTCAGTAATCCGCTTTCTCTTGAAGCTGGCCCACCACCACGGATGTCAAGACCTGTAACAGCACCACCCTTTGGCAGGATGACTGTTACCCCTGTAGCATGCTCCTGGTATTCAGCATTGCCGATCTGATATCCTTCGATATCCTGAATACGTATTGTCTTAAGTGCGTTCATAAAAATCTCCTGAATAACAGATTCATTATAGTATCTTTGTGTGAAAAGTACATGCGACTTCATGTATACCGTTATTTTATAGAATCTGTTCAAATCTGAAAAGGTGAGTATAATTGTCATCGGAAACAAAAAGGAGAAGGGAAAATGATTCTGTTTGCGAGTGATTTTGACAGTACATTACGTTTTGTGGATGAAAACCATAAAGGTTACTATAAGGAAGCTGATGTAAAAGCAATTGAACAGTTCCGCAAGGATGGTCACATCTTTGGTATCTGTACCGGCAGACCTTTACATGGGATGGATGAAGATCTCAAAGGGGCACCGGAAGTGGATTATGTCATTGCATCATCCGGTGGACTGATTACTTCCATTGAAAATGGTGACTACCATATTCTTCACGAAAAGACAATTCCATTACAGAGTGTGATGGAAATCTATGAGAAAAGTGAAGCTTTGGGGTATCAGATCTATGTACATGGTGATGGTTATGTCTACAGTGTGGATCACCGTCGTCCACATTATGAAAATCAGATTGTTCTGAAATCACTTGAGGAGCTGAATCATTCTCATATTACAGGTATCTCCATCTGGACGATGGAAGATGATACAGCTGCAGCTTTCACAAAGCAGCTCAACAGCGAAATTGATGATATTTCTGCATATCAGAATCGTAACTGGATGGATATTGTACCGGAAGGCGTATCCAAAGGAACAGGCGTAATCAAAGCAATGGAACTGTTCCATTGCGATCATACTGTATGTATTGGGGATTCCTATAACGACATTCCAATGCTTGTGGATGGGGAAATGTCCTTTACATTCCACTCTTCTCCTGAAGAAGTCAAAGAAGCTGCTGACTTTGTGGTAGATACTATTGCGGAAGCAATTGAAATTGCAATCGAGAAACTGAAATGACCTGTCCGGTCATTTTTTCTTCTGCAGAAAAAGAATATAGAACAGAGCTGCATTGATCACAAAGTCATGTATGCGCAGATGATCAAACAGAATCATTGTGGAAAGAAAGGATACGATAATGATTCCGATGGAAATGATTTTTGAAAGAAGGATGTTATCCTTGCACATCCATACTGCATATGACAGGAATGGAGATACCAGAGCAAATACAGTCCAGCCGATGATAAACGGCCAGCTATAGATGCCATCGGTCATAGCGGCTGTTACGTAATAGGTAACAAGCATGCCAAGACAGAACAGAAGAACATTGACCATGGCAGCTTTTCTGCTTTTACTGTAAAGTGTGATGCATGTGCCAAACAGAATCCAAATGCTCATCTGTGAAAAGATATCTCCAATATGCGGGGCACAGATGTCTGTCAGTCTTGCGATGGTACCGATCAGTAAGCCGGCGATCGTCATTGTAAGTGGATTGATCCATGTTCTTCTGCTTTGTTTCATATGTATTTTCCTCAGGCAGATCATATCATGTGATCGTATATTCGCTGTTTAAGGAATTCTTATGATTGCACTTACAATATCTGATCCTGTAAGATACAGGAAAAGGAGTAGTGAAATGAACAGAGTCAATTTTGGACCTCAGCCTTTTATCTATCCGATGCCGGTATTGATTATCGCAACATATGATGAAAATGGTGTACCGGATGCGATGAATGCAGCCTGGGGTGGTATTACCGACAGCCATGAAATCACAATCAGCCTTTCTCATCATAAAACAACCGAAAATATGATGAAAACAGGTGCCTTCACAGTCAGTTTTGCAACAGAAGATACAGTAACTGCATGCGATTATGTCGGCATTGAAAGTGCATTGCGTGTACCTGACAAGTTTGAAAGAGCTGGCTTTACAGCGGTTCGAGCAGAACATGTCAATGCGCCGCTGATCAAGGAACTGCCAATGGCACTTGAATGCAAAGTCAAAAAATATGAAGATGATATTCTGATTGGTGAAATCGTGAATGTATGTGCAGAAGAAAGCATTCTGCGTGATGGCAGGGTTGATCCGGAAAAACTGAAGCCTGTGGTTTTTGATCCGGTCAATCATACATACATCGGACTGGGAAAAACAGTTGGGAAAGCATTTTCTGATGGGAAGAAACTGAAATGACGGAATGCCGTCATTTTTTTGATCAGCTGTAAAACAGAAAAAAGGTGATCAATTGATCACCTTTTGAGTGGAGCTAAGGAGGATCGAACTCCTGACCCCCTGCTTGCAAAGCAGGTGCTCTCCCAGCTGAGCTATAACCCCATATATTACAATTCAATGAGAACAGTTCTCATAATAGAAATCAGTGGGCCTGAATGGACTTGAACCAACGACCTCACCCTTATCAGGGGTGCGCTCTAACCACCTGAGCTACAGGCCCATAACTGACTGCATCTCATTGAATGCTCGTATATAATACCCCAGCAGTATTTCTCTGTCAACAAAAATGTTGAACTTTTTTTCGTGAAACCTGGATTTTGGCTTAAACACGCTAAAAATAATTATAAACTTTTTGTGAGAATGTGATGTGAAGAATTGGTGTATATCAGTAATTCACATAAATATCACATGATATTCTTGATAGAATGTCCCATATTATGTGATTTCATTGCATGCATACCATGAGTATGGTAGAGTACTTGTTGTTTTTGTGGAGGTAACCGTATGGATGGTTTTGTTGCGTGGTGGGCAGCCAATGTTGCCTTGCCGAAAGAAATATCCGTATTTATTGTATCCATGATTCCTCTGATTGAGGAAAGAGGTGGACTGATTCTTGCCCGTATGCTGAATATGTCACTTGGAAGTGCCGTGTTCTGGTGTGTTATCGGTAATATTCTTCCGATTCCGTTTATTCTTTTTGGAATCAAGAAGTTGCTGCACTGGCTTTCCAGCCATCATATGTCAAAGCTTGCTGAAATGATTGAGCATAAGGCAGAAAAAAACAGACCGAAGATTGACCGTTACGGTTTCTTTGGGTTAATGCTGTTTGTCGGAATTCCATTACCTGGTACAGGTGCGTGGACCGGATCTCTTGTTGCATCTTTGTTTGATATGGATCTGAAAAAGGCTTCCGTATCCATTCTTCTTGGCATTGCTCTGGCAGCGGTGATCATGTCTTTGTTTTCCTATGGTCTGCTTGGATCACTGATCGGATAAATTCGTTGTTCATAAGTCCCTGTTTTGTGGTTTAATATTCTACAAAACGGGGGCTTTTGATATGAGATACAGTGCTTTGGTAGTGGCAGCAGGAAGTGGATCACGTATGAAACTTGGATACAATAAAGTATACATGCGTCTGAATGATGGGAAGTGTCTTCTGGAAAAGACATTATCCGTATTCATGGATGATCCGGACTGCAGCCAGATTGTAGTGGTAACCGATCCTGCCTTATTCCGTCAGCAGATTGGAGAAAAGACAGTTGGTAAGCTGGTTGTTGCAAGAGGTGGTGCTACGCGGCAGGAATCTGTTCATAATGGACTGATGGCAGTTCTGGAAAATACTGTTTTTGTACATGATGGGGCAAGGCCGTTTCTGAAAAAGGAAGTTCTTGATCGACTTAAGAAAGCAATGGAAACAGAAGATGCTGCTTTACTGATGGTGCCTTGCAAGGATACGATCAAGCGTGTCATAGATGGTTATGTGGAAGAAACCTATGATCGTTCTACACTGATGTGTGCTCAGACTCCACAGGCGTTCAGGACATCTGTGCTGATTTCATGCATGGATCGGGCAATTATGGATCGCTGGACTGGCACGGATGATGCTTCCCTTGTGGAAAAGTATGGCAATGTCAAAGTGGCAACAGTAGAAGGGGATTATGCCAACCTGAAGGTAACTACTCCAGAAGATATTCACTGATCGTAAAAACCGGATTGGGATAACCCAGTCCGTTTGTGTTTTTATTGGAAATCGTATCTGCGGATTTCGCAGTTGCCAATGCCGAAAGAAGAGAATTCCTCATTGCTCATGGAGTGGAAGTATGCTTCGATATGTCTTGCGATGCCATTATGGGCAACAAGCAGTACTGTATGGTCAGCATCTTTTCTGATTTCATCCAGAAGAGAAAAAATTCTTGCGGCTACCTGCAGCATGGATTCACCTGTTTTAAAGCGATCGCAGAAGTTTTTCTTTGCTTCATGGAATTCGGCAGAGTCCCGTGGTGTGGATTCATAAACGCCGAAATTCTGTTCCATCAGTCTTGGCTCGATCTGTAATGGAATGCCTGTGATTTCTGATATTGTAAGTGCTGTTTTGTATGCACGTGATAAAGGAGAAGTCAGAATCAGATCAATGTCCTTGTACTGCTGTCTGATTGTTTCACCAAGGGTCTTAGCCTGATTGTATCCTTGTTCGGTTAATCCGATATCTGTTGCGCCACAGATCTGATTGGAAACATTCCAGAAAGTCTGTCCATGTCGTGCAAAGTAAAAATGCATGAAAAGCTCCTTTCATTGCCTTTTACAGGCGTTATCGCTATAATATTATAGCTTATTTCTGTCAATCAGGAGGTGACTATGGCAAATCTGATTTCACGTCTGTTTAACGAAGACGCCAGAAAAATAAAAAAACTTGAAAAAAAGATCCAGCCGATACTGGCACTGGAAGAAACATATAAGAACATGTCCGATGATGAGCTTCAGGCAATGACACCTAAGCTCAAGGAACGACTGGCAAATGGGGAGACACTGGATGATATCTATGTGGAAGCTTTTGCTACCGCAAGAGAAGCAGCACGCAGAGTCATCGGAGAATTTCCGTATCCATGCCAGCTGATGGGTGCCACTGTCATGCAGGGTGGTGATATTGCGGAAATGAAGACAGGTGAAGGTAAGACACTGACATCTGTCATGGCAGTTTACCTCAATGCATTATCCGGTAAAGGTGTGCATGTTGTTACGGTTAACGAATACCTGTCTGAACGTGACTCGCAATGGATGGGTCAGATTTACCGCTGGCTTGGTCTTACGGTAGGTCTGAATCTGCGTCAGCTTTCCAAACCGCAGAAACGTGCAGCCTATGCCTGTGATATTACATATACAACCAATTCTGAACTTGGTTTTGACTATCTGCGTGATAACATGGTCACCGATGTGAAAGACCGTGTATTGCGAGGTCTCAATTTTGCCCTGGTCGATGAAGTTGACTCCATTCTGATTGATGAATCCCGTACGCCACTGATTATTTCCGGCGGTCAGAAACAGACAGCCAACATGTATCTGCAGGCAGACCGCTTTGTCAAAAGACTTAAGGCAGATGAGGATTATGAAATCGATGTGCGTGCAAAAACGGTTCAGCTGAGTGAATCCGGTGTAGCCAAGGCAGAACGCGTCTTCCGTATTGATAACCTGTATAACCTGGCTCATACACCGCTTCTGCATCATATCAATCAGGCATTGCGTGCCAACTACATCATGGAAAAGGATGTTGACTATGTTGTGGATGAAAATGATGATGAAATCGTCATTGTCGATCCGAATACAGGTCGAATGATGAAGGGCAGACAGTGGTCTGATGGTCTTCATCAGGCAGTGGAAGCAAAGGAAGGCATTTCCATCAAGCAGGAAACAACAACCCTTGCGACAATCACATATCAGAATTTCTTCCGTCTGTTTAACCGACTTGCCGGTATGACTGGTACAGCAAAAACAGAAGAGGAAGAATTCCTTGAAATATACAACATGTATGTTGTGGAAATTCCGACAAACAGACCGGTAGCACGTATTGACTATCCGGATGCGGTATATGGTACGAAAAAGGCAAAGTATAAGGCACTTGTAGATGAGGTTGTAGAAAGACATGCAACAGGACAGCCGATCCTTGTCGGTACCATTGCGGTTGAAACATCCGAACTGCTCAGCAAATATCTCAAGGAAAGAAAGATTCCACACAATGTGCTGAATGCAAAAAACAATGAACGTGAAGCGGAAATCATCGCAAGAGCCGGTCAGAAGGGTGCTGTTACCATCGCAACAAACATGGCAGGTCGTGGTACCGATATCAAGCTGGGTGAAGGTGTACGTGAACTGGGAGGTTTATGTGTTCTTGGCTCTGAACGTCATGAATCCAGACGTATTGATAACCAGTTGAGAGGTCGTTCCGGCCGTCAGGGTGACCCTGGCATGTCACGCTTCTATGTATCTGTAGAAGATGATCTGATGAAGCGTTTCGGATCAGAAAGAATGGAAGGTCTGTTTGCTTCACTGGGTGATACGGCTGTGGAATCCAAGACTGTCACCAAATCCATCTCCAGTGCGCAAAGAAGAGTGGAAGGTGTCAACTACGATGCCCGTAAACAGCTGCTCCAGTATGATGATGTCATGCGTCAGCAAAGAGAAACGATGTATGAACAAAGAGACTTCATTCTGGAAAATGATGATGTTCATACAGTCATCAATGATATGTTCAGACGTGTGATTTCCGATACGGTCAGTGCCTATGTGGATCATGAATCCCGTAATCAGGATGTGGATTGCCAAGGGCTGATCAAAGCACTCAATGAAATGGGCTTCAAGGAAATGGTCAAGGTTGAAGATGTACAGGGAAAAAATGCCGAAGCAATCATTTCCTATGTTCAGGATCTTGCATGGAATTACTATGAGAAGAAGGTTGAACCTGTACAGGATAAGATCAGAAAGATTGAAAAGGATGTTTCTCTTCAGCTGATTGACCGTGCATGGTCCAATCATATTGACACAATGGATAAGCTGAGAAACGGTATCGGTTTACGAGGCTATGCGTCCAAGAATCCTCTGGAAGCATATGTATCGGAAGGCTATCAGCTGTTCCAGGACATGATGTCCGTCATTTCACGTGACATCGTTTCCTTCTGCATGAATGTCAGAGTTGTGCCACAGTCACAGGCACCAAGGGAGGCTTAAACCTGATGGAACTTTATGAAATGAGAACCGGTGCTGCCCGAACGAGTGAAAAGCTTGTATCCATGGGTAAGTCACTGAACCTGGATGAAAAAAGAAAGACACTGGAAGCAAACAATGCAAAGATGGCAGAAGCTGATTTCTGGAATGATCAGAAGGCAGCACAGAGACTGATCAAGCAGACAAACCAGATTAAGTCATTGGTGGAAAGCTATGATTCACTTTCTTCAGCACTTTCTGATCTTTCTGACAGCATTGCGGAACTGTCCGATACATTTGATGAAGACATGAATGAGCTTGTTCAGGAAGAATATGGCGAAACAATGAAGTCCTTTGAAGAATTTGAAATTCAGGTACTTCTGTCTGGCCCTTATGATAACCATAATGCGATTCTGGAAATCCATCCGGGAGCTGGTGGAACAGAAGCAATGGACTGGGCAGGCATGCTGTATCGTATGTATATGAGATACTGCGAAAGAAAGGGCTATAAGATCACACTTCTGGATTACCAGGATGGCGAAGAAGCAGGTATCAAGTCCTGCTCTGTACAGATTGAAGGTCCGATGGCATATGGCTATCTGAAAGCGGAAAGCGGTATTCACCGTCTGGTCCGTATTTCTCCATTTGATTCCAATGCCCGCAGACATACGTCCTTTGCCTCGGTTGAAATCGTTCCGGAATTTGAAGATGATATGGAAATTGAAATCGACGACAAGGATCTGGAAGTCATTACAATGAGAGCTTCCGGTGCCGGTGGTCAGCATATCAACAAGACAGACTCCGCTGTCCGTATGACACATAAGCCTACTGGTATTACCGTATTCTCCCAGACACAGAGATCTCAGATTCAAAACAGAGAAAACTGCATGAATATGCTGAAGAGTAAACTGCTGCAGCTGAAGATCCGTGAACAGGAAGAAAGAATGCGTAACATCAAAGGTGAAGTCAAGGCAAACGAATGGGGAAGCCAGATCCGTTCCTATGTCTTTGCACCATATACAATGGTCAAGGATTTAAGAACCGGACATGAAGTCGGTAATATCCAGTCTGTCATGGATGGTGACCTGGATGGCTTTATCGACAGTTATCTCAGAAGCCAGATTTCCGGTGATGACGATGCGGAAAACAATTGAGATTGAAATTGAATCCAAAGAAAACGGTCTTGCTTTAAAGACCGTTTTATCTAAGGAAGTCGGGTTATCACGTAGAGAGATTTCCAGACTGAAGTTTGCCCATGGCTTATTCATCAATAGTCTGGAAGCAAGAGTCACACAGCAGGTTCATACAGGGGACCTTGTGACATTGATTTTTCCAGAAAAGGATACACCACATGCACTACGGTTGTTGCAGAAACCGGATATCCTGTATGAAGATGAGGATATTGTTATTGTCAATAAACCTGCAGGGATGGTATGCCATCCATCTCATGAGCACCTCGATGATGATATGGGTACACTGCTTCAGAACTATTATGGCGAAGGTTTTACGATCCGTGCAGTGGGAAGACTGGATAAAGATGTATCCGGAATCATGGTCTATGCCAAAAATCAGCCGTGTGCCGCAAGACTTTCAAAGCAGAGAAGCCAGGAAGTACTGCATAAGGTGTACGATGCTGTGGCACAGGGAATCTTTGAAAACAGCAGTGGAACACTGCAGTATGGATTACGTAAGGTGGAAGGCAGAAAAGACAGAAAGATCAGTGCAGATGGACAGCAGTGTATTACAGATTATACCGTTGTTGGTACATGTCAAGGATGCTCGATTCTGAAGGTTTCCATCCGCACAGGCAGAACGCATCAGATCCGTGCCGGCATGGCAGCTGCATCTCATCCATTATGTGGTGACAGCCTGTATGGAGGCAGTACGGAAAGAATTGATCGACCTGCTCTGCATTGTGGCCATGTGGAACTGATCCAGCCTTTTACAAAAGAAAAGATCACAGTGGACTGTGATCTTCCGGATGATATGAAACGTTTACTGATGGAAGACTGATGTCTTCTGTCTTTTATTTTCTGTACAGAAACAGGATTTCTCCAGGTTCCAGTGGAATGCTTCCATTGATGTCCATTTCCTTGCCTGTCATAAGATCCTCAAAATGGCCGGATGGCATGTTGCCATAAACTGTGGCAGATTGATTGCCGATATTGACTGCAAAGATCAGTGTTTCATTTCCAAGGTTACGGGAGAAGGCAAGATGTTCATTCATGGACTGAATCTGTCTGTAATCACCATCGGTGAAAATCGGATGGGAAAGACGCATATGATTCAGGCGGCTGATATAATCGGACAGCTCATTTTCAACAGGCTTATCAAAGTATGGACGCAGATCATCATCGCTGTGAGCACCCTTTCTTCCTTCTTCTCCCCACTCACTGCCATAATAGATGCATGGGATGCCTGGCATGGCAGTCAGAAGTGCATAGACAGCAGGAAGATGATTCTTTTCCTTCAGAATGCTGGCAATACGGTCAACATCATGGTTATCACAGAAGGAAAGCAGATGGCTTCCTCTGTACAATGTCCAGTTTTCATTAGCGAACTGCCTGTTGAGTGAAAAGCCAATCTCACACAGGTTGTGGTCGTTGAAAGAGGAATAGATGCCTTTGCGGCATTCGTAATTGGTGACTGAATCAAGCAGATGATCATTCATCAGTACATTGTAGTCACCACCAATCATTTCTCCGATAAACAGGAAATCCGGATGAGACGCACGGACATGATCACACAGCTCTCTCATGAATGTTCGGTTCAGCATGTAGGCAACATCCAGTCTCAGACCATCAATCCGATACTGTTCAATCCAGGAATCCACCGTGGAAAGAAGCCATGTTCTGACCTGTGGGTTATCCAGATTCAGTTTGACCAGTTCATGATGACCTTCCCAGCATTCATACCAGAAACCATCCGGACCGTTATGATCATGGAAGTTGATGATAAACCAGTCTTTATATGCTGAGTTTTCTCTGTTATGGATGACATCCTGGAAATATGGGAAACCTCTGCCGACATGATTGAATACACCATCCAGGATGACTTCCATATCGTGATCATGCAATGCTGCACAGACTTCAGCAAAGTCAGTATCTGTACCAAGACGGCAATCCAGCTTTGTCATATCCCTTGTATCATAGCCGTGTGCATCGCTTTCAAATAACGGATTGAAAAGTACAGTTGTCACACCAAGCTTTTCCATATGCGGAATCCATTCTGTGACATGCTGAATTCTGTTTACCGTCACACCATCATTGATACGTGGTGCTCCACAAAAACCGATCGGATAGATCTGATAGATGATTCGATTGTAGTTCATTCTCTTTTTCCCTTCATACAGATAGTGGCGGATCATTTCAGCAGTCAGGGCTGTTTCATCCTTCGGATCAATATAGACATCCTTTCTGGATACCCATTTAGCAGTCCGCAGTTCATGGCTGTCCATACATATTTCCTGTTTTCCATGTGCACGGGCAAAAAAACCGAACAGAATGGAAGAGGAATATGCCCATGGTTGGCATCCATAATATTCCATTTCACTGATTTCAATTCCGGTTTCTTCTTTGACTTCCCGGATGCATGTTTCCTCGATGGATTCACCAACTTCATTAAATCCTGCAACAAGGGCATATTTCTGATAGCTGCCGTTGGCATATTGGGTCACAAGAAGCTGATCTTCATCGTTGATAACGCCGACGATGACAGCTGGGGAAATCACAGGATAGGCGATGTTGCCACACTTCGGGCATCGCTGGGCACGTTCTTTGCGGTCATGAATAAAAGGGGATCCGCATTTGCCACAATACTGATGGTTGTTCAGCCATGTATAGATCTGCCATCCGGTGATACCGGCAAAAGACAAATATTTGGGCTGGTAGCCACGCATGGTATGCACACCTAAAGAGATATGTTCCATGCCGGAAAGATCAGCAAGATAGAAATGCGTTGTATCAATTTCAAACAGATAGTAGAAATCAAGGGATGGATCAACTTCTTCATAATGGAAAAAGGTTCTGTCCTTTTTCATGATAATATTGTTTCCATCATAGGAAAAAACGATGTCACCTTTTACGGGTGGCACAGGACGATATTCATTATGATATACATGTGGTCTGATCTGCTGGTACATAATGATTGCCTCAACAATATAATTATACGACAGAAAAAAATTGAAAAACAGACTGTATTTTATGCTTGTGCATTTGTATATTATAGGTGTCAAAAGAAAAGAGAACCTGATCATAGAAAGAGAGGTACTCAAAATGAAAAAGGTGTTACTCGAATATTAAGCATGTTCTTATGAGCACATGCAGAAAATACTCATAAGAACAATCATCATGGAAGTCTTTGAAGGCATGAATCATACCTGAAAGAGTACAGATGAAGATGACAGAAGACAGAAGAGAATAAAGATCTGTACGCCCAGGCTTCAAAGCAGAAAAAAGAAAGTGACAAGTCTGCATGAGGACAGACCAATGGACAATTTCAATTAACAACTGAATCTGTTAATATCCAGAGAAATCTGGAAAATCGAGATCAACAGAACCGATCGAGTTGACATGATAAAGACTCATAAGGAAGGTAACCTGAAATCAGGACCTTCCTTTTATATTGACTTCAGAATGGTGAATCTGTATACTCGTTAACTGAAAACCACTGGGTGGTATGGATTTTTCCGGACGCAAGTCCCTTTTCGCCATAACAGAAAAGAGGTAGTAATCATGTCACAGTCATTTATGAAGGAGAAACCTGTTCTCCCGCTTGTTTTATCCATGTCTTTACCAATGGTGTTTTCCATGCTTGTCAATGCGCTTTATAACATTGTCGACGGTTTTTATGTGGCAAAGATCAGTGAAGATGCACTGACTGCAGTGTCTTTGATCTTTCCATTGCAGAATCTTGTATCCGCACTGGCAATCGGATTTGGGATTGGTATCAATGTTGTCATCTCCATTTCTCTTGGGGCAGGAAAGAAGGGAAAGGCTGATCAGGCACTGACAAAAGGAATTGTATTTTCTGCATTGCATGGGCTAATATGTACGATACTGTGTCTGATATGTATGTCATGGTTTATTTCATGTTTTTCAAATGATTCTTTGATCCACGGGTATGCAATGGAATATGGGGCCGTTGTGTTTGCTTTTTCCGTTTTCTTTCATCTTGCGATGGCATATGAAAAGATTTTCCAGGCAATTGGCAGAATGAAGACTTCTATGATGGCATTACTTGCCGGATGTGTGTTCAATATCATTCTTGATCCGATTGCGATATTCGGGTTTGGACCGGTACCTTCCATGGGGATTGGTGGAGCTGCACTGGCAACAGGACTTGGGCAGACATTGCAGCTGGTTGTATATGTTGCGGTGCTTGTAAAAAACAATATAGGGCTGAAGTTTTCTTTAAAGGAATGGAAAAGTGAATCCAGAAGCATTAGAGAAATGTATGCCACAGGGATTCCGGCAACATTGAATCTTGCTTTGCCATCAGTGCTGATCACATGTCTGAACAGTATTCTTGCTTCGGTTTCATCTACGGGTGTTCTGGTTCTGGGAATCTATTATAAGCTGCAGACATTCCTGTACCTTACAACAAACGGATTTGTACAGGGAATGCGCCCGATCATCGGATATAACTATGGAGCTGGTGAAAAGGAAAGAGTACGATCGATCTTTATGACAGTACTTGGCTTGAGTGGAATTGTCATGGTAATCGGTACTGTCGTCTGCCAGTGTATTCCAGAAACACTGATGAGTTTGTATTCTTCCAACTATCTGACCATTCAGAATGGAAGCATAGCTTTGAAAATTATCAGTACAGGATTCATCATCTCAACACTTACCTGTACGGTCACCGGTGCACTGGAAGGATTGGGAAAAGGTATGCCTTCATTGCTGATTTCCTTTCTGCGTAATATCGGGGTTATGATTCCATGTGCGCTTGTTCTTTCTGGTCTGATCGGTGTCAGAGGTGTGTGGTTATCATTTCCTGTGACTGAGTGTTTCTGTGCAGTTGTATCTTTGATTTGTTATCGCACATTCATTTCGCAGAAATGAGATGGAAAAAGGATTTCTGCATTTTTGTAAAAACAGAACACAAAAAGAAACAAAATCTGAAAATGGATTACGATTGTTGAGAAATATACGTAAAATGTATGATAATAATGCTGTTTTAGTTCCAGGAAAACAGTTATGATTAAGTCGCACCAGAAGTGATCATAAGTGCTTTGAATCATATCGAGAGCATATATCTATTAATAACACGACAATGGGGCTGGTGCAAAGCCGGGAAACCGGCTACCCTGAAAAATGCAAACATACATATCTATTGTTCCAGATCAGTTTTCACCTTTCTGCTTAGTATATATGCATGTTTTTTTTATGGGATTATGGCAAGGATACAGGAATTTCGGAAGATGTTCCTTTTTTTTGGAATACAGCTCTTCGTATCAGTTTTTTCGTTTTTTGACCAGTTTTGTCTGATTTTGGAAAATAACGGTAATAACTAATATGGAGGTAATT
>CAMCSA010000014.1 GCA_945877405.1 uncultured Erysipelotrichaceae bacterium
GAAGGCCACTTAGCACCCCTGGAAGAACCAACCATAAGGATCTGGGTTCCAAGGGTCAGACCTTATATACTTTTACATATTCGAGAAACTCGCTCTTTTTTGTGCTTTGGTTGAAAATCCCTTTTCAACGATTTTTACTCAAAAATTTCCTTTGGTTGAATTTCTACGATTCATCAGACAGTCAGCAATGTGTTGGTCGCAATCCATGGTTGAAAAAAGAACATTTACACAAAAATGCTTCTTTGTGTGTATAATACATCTATCGAAAGAAGGCGATTTACATGCTAGTAGATAAACAAATCAAAGAAAGATGCAAGGACGAGGACGAGAAATTGATTTCTCCATTTGATGAAAATCATGTAAAGAGTATATCGTATGACTTAGACATTGAAGGGTACATCAATAAAGACGGAAGTCTCTCAAAAGAAAGAGTGCGTCTTCAACCAGGTGAATCTGTGATGATAAAAACAATACAGAGTCTTAAAATGCCTAATGATCTGGTTGGTATCATAGGCGAACGCAATTCAAAGATACGGCAGGGCCTGGAGGTAGTTGGTCCGCATTATTTTCCAGGACATACTACGGCTATTTATTTACGAGTAACAAACGTGTCTCCAGTTGATATAGAACTGAACCACGGTGACGGAATCGCACAGATCTTTTTTGAGAAGTTATCTGAAGAACCAGAAGTATCCTATGCCGATCAAGAAGGTGCATCGTTTAACAATGAAACAGCCTACCTCGGCTACGGAAAGTACCAGGCTGCATACGAGAAACAAATGCATAACATAGCAAACGCTACAGATAAGTTGGAAAATTTGGAAAGCACCATGTATGGAAATATCCTCACTCTGATGGGAATATTTGTATCGGTATTTTCGTTAATCATGGTGAATTTTTCAAACATCAAGGACATAGAGCCATCAATGCTGATAAAAATAAATGCATCTCTTGCTTGCATAATTTGTCTATTCATGGGGCTGATATTGTTTTTCCTAAATACCAATAAAAAAGAATCCAAAAGGATGAAGTTGATTTTTATTGCAGTCATGGTTGCCGTACTGGTCACAATGGTTTTAACAGCTATTTTTTTGTAAACATCATAAAAAAGGACTCTCAGATATAATTAATGCCAGTAAATCAGGCAAGTTGACAAACTGAGAAAAAGTGATAACGCTCTGGAGCAATCAGGTAGTGTACCTGGAATACCCTGGAGCGTTTTCGTATCTGTTAGCCTGCTATGTTTTAGGCGCAATGAAAACATCTCCGAAACTGAGATTTTTTTAAAATCTACCGCTCAGGGTTGTAGATACTTAGAATGATTGACGATATGACATGGCTGATTTGTTCACGGGCTTCTTTCTTTTGCACTGCCGTTTATCTATCTTTACGTATGTAATAGACGTGCGATAGAGTCATCCATGTATTTCAGCAGTTCCTGTTTTCTTATCTCATCTGTTGTGACCAAATACTCCATGAGTGTATTCTTAATGGCACCGATTACCTTATTGAAGTTATCCTTGATAATGTATTTACCATTTTTACTCTGTCTGCTTGATTGAATCTTCTCGTTTTTCTCAATAATCTTCAGGCCAAACATATTGTAAGCCCACATAAATGCATAAATATCCTGTTTGATCAGTACTGGTCTGTAGCCACTGAATTCCTCTGATTTCATTCTGTTCTTCTGTCTGTTACAGGAGGTTTCAATGTTCCATCTGCACCAGTACAGGTCTTTGAGCTGTTCTGGGGAACATACTACTTCAGGCTGATTGGTTATCAGTGTCTCTACAACATCATTGCGCTCTTCATCTTTTCTTATTGCCACTTTTGCAAATCTAAGTTCATACTCAGTATTCAGAAGGTTATTTCGGAAATGACGATCTTCTCTATAATCATTTGTACTGGCTCTGTCAAAGGTCAGTTTCAGTGTTTTACACTCATTGATGCATACCTGATCAAACATTCTGATATAGTCAGTTGATTTTGCTCTCATCAGGAAATAATGAGTTTTCTTGATCAATCAATTATCAAGCAGTTTTCATTTACCGCTAAATCATTATCCAATTTTACATTCCTCTGGATCAATGACCCAGTTATTATGCCTGATTTTATGATCATGCGTAATAACTGGACATGAGTGTTTTTCAACACATGACATTTTCAACCAAGGATTGCGACCAAACCCCTTATTGGCTGGCTGAAAAGCTGTAGAAATTCAACCAGATATTTCGGTTAGCCAACTTTTATTACAACCGCACATCAGATAATACAACGGATCCGTTCCAGATTTTAAAATTATATAGGTACCTATGTATTTTGGTGTATAATGCAGTTCATAGGAGAGTCATTATGGAAGAACTGGATCAAAATATGAGAATCATGCGTCTGTTCCGCAGATGTCATGCCATTGTCCATTCAAAGATGTGTGGTGGTAAAAGCTCACAGTCGGAAATACTGCGCACACTGCACAGAAACGGACCGCAGACACAGAAGGAATTACTGGAAAAGATGAATATCCGACAGGCAACACTCAGTGAAACGCTGACAAAGATGGAAGAAAACGGACTGATCATCAAATCACGCCCGGAAAACGATAGAAGAGTCACTGTCATTGATCTGAGTGAACAAGGACTACAGCTGACACTTGCAAACAGAGAGAAACATCACAGGCAAAGAGATGCTTTATTGGAATGCTTTACAGATGAGGAAAAGCAGACATTGGAAAAGCTGTTATCCAAATGGTATGAACACATGAATGAAAGTGAGGGGAAAACATGCAGCTGATTTTCAGATATATGAAAACCTTTGCTTCAGCCATCTGCCTTTCGATGTTTCTGAAGCTGATTGCGACATTCTTTGAGCTTGCATTGCCGTATATCCTGGAACATATGATCGATCATGTTGTCCCTTCCGGGAATCTCAATCTTGTGATCTTCTGGGGTATCGCAATGATCTTTACAGCACTGTTATGCTGGATGTTCAATATCCTTGCCAACAGGAAGGCTGTCAACAATGCACATCATATTTCCTACAATGTCAGAAAAGATCTGTTTGATAAGACAATCAACCTTTCCGGAAGTCAGTTTGATGCATTCGGCCTGCCAAGTCTTACAAGCCGTATGACAAGTGACAGTTATAACGTTCAATCCTTTGCCCAGGCATTTCAGACAATCTGTGTGCGTGCACCGATCATGCTTGTTGGTGGAATCATTGTCACTCTGACAATCGATCCTGTATTAAGCAGTATTCTCTGTATTATGGTTCCAATTCTACTTGTTGTCGTACTTTCCGTATCCAGACGTGGTATCCCTCTTTACAACAAAGTACAGACACGACTGGATGACGTAACAAGAGTATTACGGGAAAACATCACCGGTATCCGTGTCATTAAGGCTTTATCCAAAACAGAGTATGAAACGGAACGCTTCCGTGATATTAACCAGAAGATGACAGACCAGGACATGCAGGCAAATACATTCATGGCAATACCCGGTCCATCCATGCAGCTGAGTCTGAATATCGGTCTGACTTTAGTTGTACTGATCGGTGCATACAGAGTCAATGCCGGCCTGATGAAACCAGGTGTCATTCTGGCATTTTTGACCTACTTCAATCTGATCATGATGAGCGTCATGGCACTCAACCGTATTTTCATGATGACATCCAAAGCATCCGCCTCTGCAGATCGAATCGCACTTGTACTTGCTGCAGAAAATGAGCCAAAGGTCATCATTGATACGGAACCAGATTCATCTGATGCCTACATTCACTTTGATCACGTCAGCTTTTCCTATCGGAAACAGAAGTCCAATACGGAAATGGAAAACTGCCTGAGTGATATCGACTTTACGATGCCAAAAGGTGGAACCCTTGGTATCATCGGTCCTACCGGTTGTGGTAAAACCACGATCATCAATCTTCTGATGCGTTTCTATGATGCAGATGAAGGAGCTGTATACATCAATGGAAAAGATGTACGCAGTTATGAAAAGGATGAACTGCACAGCCTGTTCGGTTCCGTGTTTCAGAACGATATTGTTTTCAACGACACACTGAAAGAAAACATTCTGTTTGGAAGAGACTTGAGTGATGAACAGCTTTCCACAGCAATCCAGGATGCCCAGGCTTATGAATACATATCACAGTTAAAAGAAGGTCTGAACTATAAGGCTGATATCAAAGGTGCAAACCTTTCCGGTGGACAGAAGCAGCGACTTCTGATTTCAAGAGCCCTTGCGGGTAATCCGGATATTCTGATTCTGGATGATTCCAGCAGTGCGCTGGATTATAAGACAGATGCACTGTTAAGAAGAGCCATCGCAGAACACCATAATAATTCCACACTGATCATGATTGCACAGCGTGTCAGTTCCATCCAGAATGCAGATCAGATTCTTGTGCTGGAAGATGGCAGGTGCATTGGTCATGGCACACATGCTCAGCTGCTTGAAAGTTGTGACTACTATCGAAACATCTACGAAAGTCAGATGGGCGAATTGAGTGAGGGGTAAGAAGCATGCACAGAGATAATGGAAAAAAGAAAGAAAAACCGAAGAATACGAAACAGGCACTTGCCCGCATCTTTCACTACACCAGTGATTTCAGACTACTGATTCTTGTATGTATCGTATTTGCAATCTGCTCCAATATCGGAAATCTGCTCGGTCCTAAGTTTGCAGGTAAAGCGATTACCGCTGTGGAAGCAGGGGCTGATAAAGTTGATTTCCCGACTGTATATCATTACGTAAAGCTGATGCTTGCTGTATACATCTTCAGCAACATTCTCAATTTCATTGTCAACATATCCATGATCCGTATTTCCAGGAAGATCGGATTTCAGATGAGACAGGACATCTTTGAAAAGCTGATGAAACTGCCTGTCCGTTACTTTGATCAGAATCAGGCAGGTGACATCATCAGCCGTGTCAGCTATGACATTGATGTTGTTACGACATGTATTGCGACAGATGTTGTACAGGTTATGACAAGCCTGGTTACAGTCATCGGTTCATTTATCATGATGTGCTCCATCTCATTGCAGCTTGTCGTATGCATGCTGATTACGATACCTGCAGCGATTATATTCACACGTACAATCGGCAGATATACAAGGCCACGGTATGCAAGAAGAAGTCATGCCTATGGTGTGATGAACGGATTTGTAGAAGAGATGTTCTCTGGCCAGAAATCCATTCTTGCCTATGCCTATGAAGATGGTGTCAGTAAAAAATTTGATGAAATCAATCATAAAGCAGCGGATGCCTATTACAAAGCAGATGGTCTTGGTATGATTACCGGTCCAACAGTAGGTCTGATCAACAATATCGGTCTTGCCTTAATCGGCCTGTGGGGTTCTATTCTCTATTTCAATGGAACAGTCGGTCTTGGCAGTATTTCCAGTTTCGTTTTGTACTCACGTAAATTCTCGGGTCCAATCAATGAAATTGCAAATATCTTCAATGAAATCTATTCTGCTCTTGCGGCAAGCGAAAGAATCTTCCGTCTTTTGGATGAAGAAGAGGAAACAGCTGATATCGAAAATGCATACAGCCTTGATGAAGTCAGAGGCGATGTACGCATGGAAAATGTATCCTTTGGATATCTCAAGGACAGAATCGTTCTGCACAATCTGAATCTGAAAGCAGATGCTGGGAAGACCATTGCGATTGTAGGCCCAACTGGTGCAGGAAAGACTACCATCATCAATCTGCTCATGCGCTTCTATGATGTCAACGATGGTAACATCTACGTGGATGATCATGAAACACGTACTTTAACACGTAAGAGTCTGCGCAGAAGCTATGCCATGGTATTACAGGATACATGGCTGTTTGAAGGAACCATATACGATAACATTGCCTATGGTAAACAGGGTGCAACAAGAGATGAAGTCATTTCCGCTGCCAAAGCAGCTCACATTCATAGCTTTATCATGCAGCTGCCGGATGGTTATGACACCATCATTCATGAAGATGGCGGTAACATTTCAAAAGGTCAGAAACAGCTTCTGACAATCGCAAGAGCCATGTTATATGATACAAACATGCTGATTCTTGATGAAGCCACAAGTAACGTGGATACCAATACGGAAAAAGAAGTTCAGAAAGCCATGCGCAACCTGATGAAAAATAAAACATGCTTTGTCATTGCACATCGACTTTCAACAATACGGAATGCGGACCTGATTCTGGTTCTGGAACATGGTGATGTTGTAGAACAGGGAACACATGATTCTTTAATGAAAGCACATAAAAACTATTACAGGCTGTACGCAAGCCAGTTCGAGTAAACTAAAACTGCAGATCACTGAGTCTGCAGTTTTCTGATATCTCTTCATTGAATAAATCGCAGAAGGAAATCAGTAATTCCAATGATTGTAATGCTAGTATCGGAATAACGGAACGGCAGTTCCGCTTTAGTGGAACATCGGTTCGCCTTGATGGAACGATAGGACTTCTATGAGTTGTATAGGAGACTATACAGCATATTGTAGTCGAGCTTATGCCGCGAAAGCCGCTTGATAGTTGGGTGTTCTCCCTGCTACACTTGTGTGCTCCGGTGTTGCCAAAGGGCAATATTTTCACCAACGGCGTATTCTTCTTATTGCTTATAGAAGATTAACAACCAAAAACAAGGCTGGTTATTACTTCGAAAGAGGTAGTATACGGCCTTTTAATTTGCGCTTGGATCATTTATCACATTATATCTGATTATTATGTGTTAGCGTGAATACTTGTTGTGTGGAACGTAGCAAAACTTCCTGTATCGGCAAAATTTGGATTGCTAGAATAAATGATATTTATTTTATTGCCGATAAGGTGATATACTATATAAGTAGATTAGTGTATTCTTTTATTTGATTTATAACGGAGGATAGCAGATGCGATACCTTTCGGTTACTGAGATGGCAAAAAAATGGAATGTGTCAGAGCGTAGTGTTAGAAACTATTGCGCTCAAGGACGTGTGAATGGAGCGTTTCTTACCGGCAAGACTTGGAATATTCCCGAAAATGCAGAAAAACCAGAGCGTGCCAACAAGAGAAAAGAGGAACCGATTACTCTGTTGGATATTCTGAAAGAGCAGAAAGCAAGCAAATACTCCGGAGGCATTTACCATAAGACGCAGATTGATTTGACATACAACTCAAACCACATCGAAGGTAGTCGTCTGACTCACGATCAGACCAGATATATTTTTGAAACCAACACGATTGGCGTAGAAAATGAAGTTCTCAATGTTGATGATGTGATTGAAACAGCAAATCATTTCCGTTGCATTGATATGATTATTGATAATGCGAAAGCTGCTTTGACAGAGAAGTTTATCAAAGAGCTTCATCTATTTTTAAAGAACGGAACCAGCGATTCCAGAAAATATTGGTTCGCTGTTGGTAACTACAAAAAACTTCCAAACGAGGTAGGTGGTATGGATACTGCCCTTCCGGAAGAAGTTGCCGATCAGATGAAAGCATTGCTGGCAGAATACAATGCCAAGGAAGTAAAGACCTTTGAAGATATTCTTGACTTCCATGTGAAATTTGAACGAATCCATCCGTTCCAGGACGGAAACGGACGTGTGGGCAGACTGATTATGTTCAAGGAGTGCCTGAAGTATAATATTGTTCCTTTTATCATCGAGGACAATCTGAAAATGTTTTATTATCGTGGATTGAAAGAATGGAACAATGAGAAAGACTACCTGACGGATACCTGTTTGACCGCACAGGATAAATATAAAGCATATTTGGATTATTTTCGAATTTCGTATTAAGTAAGAAACGCAGTGCAGCTATGTCAGCAGAAAAGAACTTGCAATTTGAGCTTGAAGAATATATCAAACAAGGCAAACCTGGTCAAATTGAAAAGAGTGAAGCATGGCAGACTGCAATCGGTTTGCAGGCAGAAGATGGTTTGAAAACCTCTGCTTATCTGTTAACACTACATGATACTTACAATTCCATTTCGTGTGTGATAGATTATGTAAGTCATTAGTATACTGTGACATTTTAAAACCTTCCTTGTATTTCGTTGTAGTTTGCAGAACACTGAGTCTGCAGTTTTCTGCATTTCTTCATTGAATAAATCGCAGAAGGAAATCAGTAATTCCGATGATTGTAAACCCGTTTTCATCAAGTGTCTCATTGACAGGTTTGTTTATGACAACAATCTTTCGGATCTGATCATGTAACATCAGATATGGTCTGAATTCTCTGGCTTTCGTCTGTGCGCTTGAAATATCTGCACTCACCTGAATATAGTATTGACGGGTACCTTTTCTGGCGTAAAAATCTACTTCATTCGTATTTCTGACAGATTTCCCATTTACGTTTTTTTCAATTGTATCAAACGTTCCAACATTAACAGTGTATCCATGATAAAGCAGTTCATTATATACAATGTTTTCCAGCATCTGTCCTTCATCAGGAAATGCAAAATTCAGACATGCATTCCTTAGCCCCGCATCAACAAAATAATACTTTCGAAGTGCACCGATCTCTGTCCTGCCTCTTAGATCAAAGCGCCGTGCTTCCCTGATCAGGAATGAATCCACAAAATATCCGATGAATTTTTCAACCGATGCCTTGTCTATTTTTTCGCGCGACACACTGACGTATGTATTAGCAATCTTTTCTGAATTCAGTAACGAACCGGTTCCTTCGCTGATGATACTGCATAGAGCATCCAAAGATTCGCCTTTCCTTAATCTGTTCCGCTCAATAATATCCTTGAAATATGTGGTTTGAAACAGCCTTTTCAGATAGTCTTTTCGATCATCTTCTTCTTTTATGACAGCTAATGGCATACCACCATACTGCATGTATACATACAATGCCTCGGTTTTGGAACCACCTTTATATTCGTAGAATTCTTCAAATGACAGAGGATTGACATGAATGATGACTGCTTTATCCCTTAACTGTGTCACGATATCAGACGAAAGCATCTTTGAATTCGATCCCGAAACATAAAGATCAATGTTTTTTTCCCTGGACAATCCGAGAATCACATCCGTAAATGAAATAATCTCTGTGTCATCTTTCTTTGCCAGAACATGTTTTCCATCTGTCAGATTAGGATTTATGATCGAATAAACCATCTGTATTTCATCCAGAAATACAAAACATCTGTTCTTCCCCTTACAGTATTCCCGAACATAATCCCCAAGATAAAGTGGATCACGATAACGGATACTTCTGTCATCGTCAAGTTCTACAATTAATATCTCATCTTCAGCCACTCCGTGATGAAGCAGATAGTCACGGTACATTTCTTTCATCAGAAACGATTTTCCCACACGCCGAAGTCCCGTTATGATTTTCGGGAAACCATTATCTCTGTTTTCAATCAGTTTATGAAGATATTTGTCACGCTTAATCATATAATCTCCTTTTTTGTAGAATTCTACAGTTTTTATGATTATTCACTTCTATATCTTATATTTTATTCATTTATTTTGTAGATTTCTACAGTTTTTTTGATTAGACAATAACAAAGGGTTAGGTGAGTGACTATCTGGTACAGATTAAATAATTGTTCATTTTCATCGTTCCTGTACGGGCATTTCATGCTCATCAGTCTGCAATATCTCCGTCAAGGACAATATTGATTATGACACGTTTCAAGCCTGAGAAAGATTCACTTTTCGAGCTCAGGCAGAAATACGGGTTTTACTCTAAGGGGATCCATTACCACATACTACTCCTACAATACATTGTCCACTGCAATTACACCCGATGGATGACAATATCACCTGTTGTAAACGTACATGCCTGAAGGCATTCACATACGAAAAAAGGCCTCGAAATAACGAGACCTTCGTGTGTTATGGATTATTCCACTGTATCAGCTTCACGTCCATCAATGTCACCAAGGACATCATCTGGAAGACGTGTTGCTTCTTCTTTTGCTTCTTCAAGAGCTCTGTTGGCTTCTCTTCTGATTTCAACCAGCTCATCAGCGACTTCTCTGATCATTCTGGAAGATTCACGATCGAAGTCTCTTCCTGTACCTGCAGGAATGAGCTTACCGATAATGACATTTTCCTTCAGACCTTCCAAATGGTCTACCTTGCCATGGATTGCAGCTTCTGTCAGGACACGTGTTGTTTCCTGGAAGGATGCTGCAGACAGGAAGGAGTCAGTTTCAACCGCCGCCTTGGAAATACCAAGCATGATTGGTGTGAACTTGGCTGGAGCCTTACCTTCATCCAGAGCTTCTTCATTGATCTGGTTCATGCGGATCAGAGATAATGTCTGACCTGCTGTCAGTCCTGTTTCGCCACTTTCAATGACGATTACCTTCTTGAGCATCTGCTTGATCATTACTTCAAGATGCTTATCGGAGATATCGATGGACTGAGTAGCGTAAACCTTCTTGACTTCCTTCAGGATGTATTCCTGAACAGCTCTGACACCAGCTACTTCCAGCAGTTCCTTTGGTGCAATCTGACCTTCTGTCAGCTTTTCACCAGCGTGAACCTTTGTGCCGACCTTCATCCATGCGCGGATATTCTGGTTCTTATCACACTTATGCTCAACGGATTCTGTTTCATTTGTAACAGTGACAATACGACCAGTATTTGTATCGTTATCACGGATATCTGTAATTTCACCGTCAATCTTGGAGATGACTGCGACACCCTTTGGTGTACGTGCTTCAAACAGTTCTTCGACACGAGGCAGACCCTGTGTGATATCACCGCCTGCAGTTACCGCACCACCAGCGTGGAAGGATCTCATTGTCAGCTGTGTACCAGGTTCACCGATTGCCTGTGCGGCCATGATACCAACAGCTTCACCTTCTTCTACCAGGTTGCCTGTAGCCATGTTACGGCCATAGCACTTACGGCAGATACCCTTTTCTGCTTCACATGTGAAGACATTACGGATATATACAAGAGCGTGAGCATCAGCACACTTTCTTGCCAGTTCATCTGTCAGATATGTATCAGCTTCAACAAGCAATTCACCTGTTTCCGGATGCATGACATCACTTGCTGTATAGTAACCTGCGAGTCGATCAAACATGGATTCAATGATGGAACCGTTCTTGTTGTCGAAGATTGCACCATATGTATCCTGCTTGATGTTGCCAAGCTGGTCAGTATATGCAGCAGATCCGTCAATCAGATAGCCACGTTCTGTTCCACAGTCTTCTTCTGTGATAACGACTTCCTGAGCGACATCGACAAGTCTT
The DNA here is from genome assembly GCA_945877405.1 of uncultured Erysipelotrichaceae bacterium. Classification (GTDB taxonomy): domain Bacteria; phylum Bacillota_I; class Bacilli_A; order Erysipelotrichales; family Erysipelotrichaceae; genus Bulleidia. The sequence goes on from CAMCSA010000014.1 coordinate 11,200, forward strand.
CTTGTCAGATAACCGGATTCAGCAGTCTTCAGAGCGGTATCGGTCAGACCCTTACGTACACCATGAGATGCGTTGAAGAATTCAGACACTGTCATACCTTCACGGAAAGAAGAATAAATCGGGACTTCGATAATAGATGGCTGGTATGTCTTGGACTTGGACTGAGTAGGACGTGCCATCAGACCACGCATACCTGCAAGCTGAGTAAAGTGGTTCTTGTTACCACGGGCACCAGAAACTGCCATCATGTTGATTGGTGACATTCTTGGTAAGGAAGCCATCAGTGTATCACCGACATGTTCCTTGATATCATACCAGAGCTTGGAGAACTGAGCTTCCCATTCCTGAGGAGTCAGAAGACCTCTGTCTCTGAGTCTGTTAAGTACTTCAGCCTGCTTCTTACCTTCTTCTACCATGTCGTCCTTATGTGGAGCAACCTTGATATCAGAAAGTGCTACTGTCATACCTGCTACTGTAGAGTACAGATAACCCATGTCCTTGAGGTTATCGAGAACATCGGATGTTCTTGTAATGTGGGAATCCACAAAACCGTCGCCGTTCTTGTACTTGTCAAATACTGCCGCAATCAGATTACCGAGATCCTTCTTCTTGAATTCTGCATGTAATGGACGTTCCGCGATTTCCTTACGGATATCGGCACCCATCGGCAGGAATTCAGAATCCGGTGTTGCAACAAGTGCTTTTGCACTGGCTTCATTGACATATGGGAAGTCAGCCGGTAATGCCTGGTTGAAAATGATCTTACCGACAGTCGTAACAAGATACTTGCCGTTCTGTTCTTCCGTAAAGCATGTCTTACCAACTGCATTTGCAGGTACAGCGATTCTGGAGTGCAGATGAACAACATGTGTATCATAAGCCATCAGGATTTCATTGATATCCTTGAAGACATGACCTTCGTTGTCACCATATCTTCTCCACTTTTCAGCTTCTACCTTTTCTCCCAGTGCTTCCAGACGGTCAGCCTTGGCATAGAACTCTTCAGCCTTTTCTTCCATGTTCAGATAGAAGTTACCAAGAACCAGGTCCTGACCTGGAGTAACGATCGGCTTACCATCCTTAGGGCCAAGGATGTTATTGGCACCAAGCATCAGTACTTCTGTCTCGGCTCTTGCCATTTCTCCAAGTGGGAGATGGACAGCCATCTGGTCACCGTCGAAGTCAGCGTTGAAGGCTGGACATACTAACGGATGGACACGGATTGCACGTCCTTCAACAAGACGAGGGAAGAATGCCTGAATACCAAGTCTGTGCAGAGTAGGTGCACGGTTCAGGAATACCGGATGTCCTTCAATAACTGTTTCCACACAGTCCCAAACGCGTGGATCCTGACGGTTGATCAGTCTTTCCGCTGTCTTAGGGTTTGTGGCAATCTGCTGATTGACAAGTTCATTGATGACAAACGGCTTATACAGAGATAATGCCATTTCCTTTGGCAGACCACACTGCCACATCTTCAGATATGGACCGATCGCGATAACGGAACGGCCGGAGAAGTCGACACGCTTACCTAACAGGTTCTGACGGAAACGACCCTGCTTACCCTTCAGGGAATGAGACAAAGACTTGAGCGCACGTCCACCTGCACCTGTAATCGGCTTGGAACGACGTCCGTTATCAATCAGAGCGTCTACTGCTTCCTGCAGCATTCTCTTTTCATTCTGAACGATGATTGCCGGAGTACCAAGTTCCAGCAGTTTCTTCAGACGGTTGTTACGTGTAATGACTCTGCGGTACAGGTCATTCAGATCGGATGTGGCGAAACGGCCACCATCCAGCTGTAACATCGGTCTTAAATCCGGTGGAATGACAGGAAGGACTGTCATGACCATCCATTCCGGCTTGTTATCGGAATGCAGGAATGCTTCAACTGTATCCAAACGCTTGATCAGCTTCTTACGCTTTTCACCAGTTGTGCCTTCCAGTTCCTTCATAATGCCGTCATACTCTGCCTGAACATCAACCTGTTCGAGCAGTGTTCTGACAGCTTCTGCACCAGTCTGTGCCACAAATGAGCCAGGACCGTATTCAGCCGTCAGATGACGGAGTTCGTTTTCACGCAGAATCTGCTTATAAGCAAGACCTGTATCACCTGGATCCGTAACAACCCAGCAGACGAAGTATACAACTTCTTCCAGCTGCTTTGGCGGGATGTTGAGCAGTAGAGACATTCTGGATGGAATACCTCTTAAATACCAGATGTGCGCAACCGGAGCTGCCAGTTCAATGTGACCCATTCTTTCTCTTCTGACGGAAGACTTTGTGATTTCAACACCACAACGGTCACATACAACACCCTGGTAGCGGATCTTCTTATATTTTCCACATGCACATTCCCAGTCCTTCTGAGGACCGAAAATGCGCTCGCAGAACAGACCGTCCTTTTCAGGTTTCTGAGAACGGTAATTGATTGTTTCAGGCTTCTTTACTTCGCCATAGGACCATTCACGGATTTTTTCAGGTGAGGCGAGTCCGATTTTCATCGCCGTAAAGTTGTTGATATTCATCTGACTTCCTCCTTATTCTTCACCATAGTCCATGTCGTCGACACCGACAACAGCAGCTTCTTCAGGCAGGTCTTCTTCCAGACCGTCCTTGATTGTCAGAGCATCGAGATCTTCAGCTGCGCTGACATAGTTCTGACGGGAAATATCAAGGGTTGTTTCTTCCTTGAGTTCTTCCTGTTCCATCTGCTTGAGATCCATTTCGTTGCCATCGTCATCCATCATACGTACATCCAGAGCAAGTGCCTGAAGTTCGTGAACCATGACACGGAAGGATTCCGGAATACCTGGTTCTGGCAGATCCTTACCCTTGACGATTGCTTCGTATGTCTTGGTTCTGCCCATGATATCATCTGACTTGACTGTCAGGATTTCCTGTAATGTGTATGCAGCACCATAGCCTTCCAGAGCCCAGACTTCCATTTCACCGAATCTCTGACCACCATTCTGTGCCTTACCACCTAATGGCTGCTGAGTAACAAGTGAGTATGGACCTGTTGCACGTGCGTGCAGCTTGTCGTCGACCATGTGCGCCAGCTTGATCATATACATGACACCGACAGAGATACGTTCATCGTAAGCTTCACCAGTCATACCATCATGCAGTACATACTTACCATCGGCAGATACACCTGCTTCAGCCATGATGTCTCTGAGGTCTTCATTGGATACACCATCGAATACCGGTGTGGCAAACTTGACGCCAAGAGCCTTTGCTGCCATACCAAGATGGAGTTCAAGCACCTGACCGATGTTCATACGGGAAGGAACGCCGAATGGGTTCAGCATGATATCGATTGGTGTACCATCTTCCATATATGGCATGTCTTCTACAGGGTTGATCTTGGAGATGACACCCTTGTTACCATGACGGCCGGCCATCTTATCACCTTCAGAGATCTTTCTCTTCTGAACGATATAGACCTTGACGACTTCATTGACACCAGGTGCCAGTTCTGTATCCTTGTCCTTTCTGTTGAAGACACGGACGGAGTGAACTGTACCGGCACCACCATGAGGTACCTTTAATGAGTTATCACGTACTTCTCTGGACTTTTCACCGAAGATTGCAAGCAGCAGCTTTTCTTCCGGTGTAGCTTCAGACTGTCCCTTTGGAGTTACCTTTCCGACAAGGATATCACCTTCGCGGACTTCAGCACCGACCATGACAATACCACGGGAGTCCAGATTGCGGCATGCACTTTCGGATACGTTTGGAATATCACGTGTGATTTCTTCATCACCAAGTTTTGTGCTGCGGCATTCAATGTCATATTCTTCAATATGCACGGATGTATAGAAGTCTTCAGACTGCATTCTTTCAGACATGATGACAGCATCTTCATAGTTGTAACCATGCCATGTCATAAAGGCAACAGTAACGTTCTGACCAAGCGCCAGTTCACCGTTTTCCATGGATGGACCATCTGCAAGGATGTCTCCTGGCTTTACCTTTTCTCCCTGCCATACAATCGGCTTCTGATTCAAACAGGTAGAAGAGTTGGAGCGGTCATACTTTGTCAGCTGATAAACGGTTTCCTTACCATTTTCATCTTCTGTAACGATTGTCTTTGCATCAACGTAAGTGACTGTACCTTCTGCAGTAGCAACGCATGCTGCACCAGAATAACGTCCTACAGCATATTCCATACCTGTTCCGACATATGGAGAATGCGGATTGAGAAGCGGTACGGCCTGACGCTGCATGTTGGCACCCATCAGAGCTCTGTGTCCGTCATCGTTTTCCAGGAAAGGAACGCATGCGGTAGCGACAGAAACTGTCTGACGCGGAGATACGTCTGCGTAGTCAACTTCATCTGTTGATACCATGACTGTTTCACCCGCAATACGGGCAACTACCTGATCACCGACCAGCTTGCCGTCGACGATTTCATCGACCTGGGCAATAACGTGATCATATTCCTCAGCTGCATCCATATAACGGATTTCATTTGTCAATGTGCCATCCTTTTCAACCTTACGATAAGGTGTTTCCAGGAAGCCGTATTCATTGACCTTTGCATATGTTGTCAGGTAGTTGATCAGACCGATGTTTGGACCTTCTGGTGTTTCAATCGGACAGATTCTACCATAGTGAGAGTTGTGAATATCACGTACTTCAAAGCTTGCTCTTTCACGTGTCAGACCACCAGGACCAAGCGCGGAGATACGTCTTTTGTTGGAAAGTTCAGCCAGAGGGTTTTCCTGATCCATGAACTGTGACAGCTGGGAAGAGGAGAAGAACTCCTTGATGGCTGCAGTGAGTGGACGTGTATTTGTCAGCTGCTTTGGTGTCAGGCTTGCAACTTCAGAAATGGACATTCTTTCCTTGACGACTCTTTCCATACGGGAAAGACCGATACGGAACTGGTTCTGAATCAGTTCACCAACAGTACGGATACGTCTGTTTGCCAGCATATCGATATCATCCTGGTTACCAACGCCATCCAGCATTGTCAGTTCATAGTCATACAGTGCATACATGTCACTCATTGTGATTGTATGCTTGTCATTGAGCGGATCAATACCGATCAGCTTTACACGTGCGCCATCAATCGTATCCACATGGATTTCCTGAACGGCTGCACCAACCAGCCAGAGTGTAACGCCTTCATCCTTTGTCGCAGCTGCTGTAATTGCTTCCTTACCTGCAACAGTCAGAACATCCAGTTCCATATCCGGGATGTAGCGGGAAACAAGCAGTTCACCTTCTTCATCAACCAGATCCAGATCATCCTTTGTTGCACGTCCGATAACATACAGACGGTTGCCGTAGTTCAGGACAGCATTGACATTATTGTTGTTGACTGTAACAGGCTGTGCATAGATGCCTGTATAGATGTCAACTGTTTCAAATTCCTCAGCAATAGCTCTGACATCTTCTTCTGTCAGAATTGTACCAAGTTCGCTGTTTGCACGATCAGATTCACCTTCCAGATCTTCCGCAAGAACACGACCTACCAGGCAGCTTTCATTGCCCTTGACTGTAACTGTAGCAACAGTCGGATGGGAGAATCTGTGAACAAACGGCAGTGCACGCATATTGATGCCTCTGTTGATTTCATCTCTGAGGCGGTTACGTACTTCCTTTGTTACTTCAGTGCCCTTCTTTGCCAGAACTCTGCCATTGGCACCGATCAGATCTTCTGCCAGAATGTTGCCTTCCATACGATCCAGAATGTTCAGCTTCTTTCTGACCTTATAACGACCTGCCTTTGTCAGGTCATATCTTCGATAATCGAAGAACTTGGCGTCCATCAGGTTAAGAGCACCATCAACAGTTGCAATTTCATCTGCTCTCTGGTTCTCATAAACACTTAATAACGCTTCCTGTGTTGTATTTGTCTTGTCTGCCGCAAGAGTATTCTTCACTTCTTCATAGTTTCCGAATACAGATGTATACAGAAGCATGTAGTCGTTCTGATATTCACGTGTCTCTTCCGGTACAACAACATCTTCATATACCTCATGACCAAGAGCCTTGAGGAACTTCTTCATGCCTGTTGTATCAAACGCATCGTCACCCTTTTCATGATTGAAGGACATGCCGATCGCCTTGAAAAGAATAGAGGAAAGAATCTTTCTTCTACGGTCGATTGATACATTGAGAATACGACCAAGCGCTGCCTTTTTGTCGTCGCTCATGAATTCCAGCCATGTACCACGGCTTGGGATCAGTTCACATGTGTATGTATCCTTACCTGTTCTTTCTTCGTTGACAATATCGAAGTAAGCGCCAGGAGAACGTACGATCTGTGAAACAATTACACGTTCCGCACCGTTGATAATGAATGTACCGGTTGGTGTCATCAAAGGGAAGTCACCGAGGAACACTTCTTCCCACTTTGTCAGGACTTCACCTGTTTCCGGATCTACTACTTCGAGTTCCATGCGCGCCTTTAAAGGAGCACAATAGTTGATCTCTTTGTACTTGCATTCATTGATTGAGTACTTTGGTTCACCGAATTCATAATCCAGAAACTTCAGACGGATATTTCCGTTATAGTTGGAAATCGGGTAGATATCTTCAAATACCTCACGGATTCCCTCCCTGAGAAACCAGTCAAAAGAGTCTGTCTGAATTTCAGTCAGATCCGGCATTTCAAGACCGGAAGATACTTTGGAATAATCTCTGCGAACAGCTTTGTTGCCGTAATGCACAACGTGGTATGTCTGCTTTGTGTCCATATTTCGCCATCCTTTCGCCTGCATTGCTTAACGCCGAAAAAGGGCAGTTTACCCTTATTAATTCGACTTTTTTACAATTTAATATATTAACACGGTTTCATTCAATCCGTCAATTTTTGCCCCTGGATTACCCAGAAACCACGATCTCTTTCAAGAATCGTACAATTGCCGAAGATTTCCTGAAACTTCTTCACAGCACTTTCTGCGCCCTGTTTTCTTCGGATTACCGCTATGAGCTCTCCATTCTCACAAAGATGTTCATAGGCAGCCTCAAACATTCCATAGATGTTCTTTTTACCTGTCCGGATTGGAGGATTGGTAATCACATAATCGAATGTGTCATGGATCATTTCAAATCCATCAGAAATCAGACAGTCGCATGGAGCGCTGTTCTGCGCACAGTTGATCCGTGCAAGTTCTACTGCACGGGGATTGATATCTGCCATTGTGACAGATGTGTCTGGAAACTGTGTCTTAAGCGTAATGCCGATGACACCATATCCGCATCCAAGGTCCAGAACATTCCCGTGGACGCCTCTTTCACAGACGACAGAAAGAAGAATTTCACTTCCTTCATCAATTTCTGTTTTCGAGAAAACTCCATTGTCTGTCGTAAAAGTGAACAGATGCCCCGAAAACCGGAAAGAATGATCCTTCCGGTTTTTGATCAGATTTCGGTTGTCGGTATAATAGTGTGCCGTATAACCTGGTTCCTTTCTAGGGCTGAAAAGCCGAATCAATCATCCGGCCTTTCATCATTGTTTTTAATAAGATTTCTTAAGTGAATTATTTGAATTCAACTGTAGCACCAGCGTCTGTGAGCTGCTTCTTGATGTCTTCAGCTTCATCAACGGAGATGTCCTTCTTGATTTCTGCTGGAGCGCCGTCAACAAGCTTCTTAGCGTCAACCAGACCAAGACCTGTGATACCACGAACAACCTTGATTACGCCAACCTTGGAAGCACCAACTTCCTTCAGTACTACTGTAACTGTGGAAGGAGCAGCTTCTTCAGCTGGAGCAGCAGCTGCAACTGCAACTGGAGCAGCAGCGGATACGCCATACTTGTCTTCGATTGCTTTTACGAGTTCGTTGAGTTCGAGAATTGTAGCTTCATCTAAATAAGCAAGAATTTCTTCCTGTGTTAACTTTGCCATTTTAATTTTCCTCCTTAGGCAGCTGCTTCCTTTGCAGCTTTTTCTTCTTCTTTTGGTTCTTCAGCCGGTGTTCCTTCACCGTTAGCTCTTGCTTCAGCAACAGCATTGACAGCACGTGCGAATGCGGATACTGGAGCGTTCAGTACAGATAACAGCATAGAGAGCATGCCTTCTCTGTTTGGCAGTGCAGCGAGTTCATTGATTGTAGCGCAATCTACAACCTTTCCTTCAACAATACCGCCCTTGAGTTTGAGTGCCTCGTGCTTCTTGGCAAAATTTGCCATGACACGTGCAGCTCCTGTTTCATCTCCACCAAATGCGATGGCATTAGGACCTGTAAGGACATCCTTCAGTTCTCCAAAGCCTGCAGCGTCAGCAGCCTTGGAAGCCAGAGTGTTCTTATAGACCTTCATCTCTGCCCCTTCAGCTCTGAGTGCTCTACGGAGTTCAGTAACTTCAGCTACGCTGAGGCCACGATACTCTGCGACAACGGTGGAAGAAGAATTCGTGAACTTTTCTGAAATTTCAGAAACGACACTCTTTTTTGACTCTAAAACAGTCTGATTCATTTCTTCACCTTCCTATCTTGTTATCGCATACACATAAGATAAACCCTCGCGGAATTCACGAGGGCGCAAAAGTCAACTATTCAACTTCTCCTACCTCGGTAACATGATTAAGCTTCCGCCGTTACTGTCTATGGTACTTGATAACGTCCATTATCTTAACAGTGCACCACCGTCATGTCAACTCCATTCCTTCAAATACATTGATTTTTACTGTTTTTTCAAGCCACGGAAATCGCATCGGCTCATATTGAATCGTGCCTGCCTGTTTTTTTACCATATCGTAACGATTTTCAGGTTCATTTCTGTGATATTCTAAACATATGAAAAAAGTAATTGAAGGCTACATGCCGTTTAAAGAGTACAGAACGTACTACCGGATTGTAAAAGGTGGAGACTTAACTCCAATCGTGTTATTACATGGAGGTCCTGGCTCCACGCATAACTATTTCGAACTGTTGGATGACATTGCAGATACAGGCAGAGATGTGATCATGTACGATCAGCTTGGCTGTGGTAACAGCTATGTGGAAAACAGACCCGATTTATGGAATGCTGATACGTGGATGGATGAACTGGAGGCATTACGGGAGCACCTGAATCTGAAAGAAGTCATCCTTCTTGGACAGTCATGGGGAGGTATGCTTGCAATCATGTACATGATTGATCGTAAAGCTGTCGGCGTCAGGGGACTTGTTCTTTCCAGTACCCTGTCTTCTGCATCCTTATGGTCCAAGCAGCAGCACCGCAATATCGCTCTGATGTCCCAGGAAGATCAGCATGCAATTGCATGTGCGGAAGCTGATGGAAACTGGAATACACCGGAAGTGATTGCCGCAGTGGACCGGTTCATGAAACGACACTGTGCAGATATCAAAGACAGTGATCCGGAGTGTCTGCGTCGAAACAAGAAATCCGGAACAGAATCATATCTGATCGGTTGGGGTCCAAACGAATTCACACCATCAGGAACGCTGAAAGATTATGAGTATACAGACCGTCTGAAACAAATCCATGTGCCGACACTGATTGTTTCCGGTACATATGATCTGTGTACGCCACTTGTTGCCAAAACAATGCATGATCAGATTGATGGCAGCAGGTGGGAACTGTTTGATGGTGCACGACACATGTGCTTTGCAGAGCAGAATGAACGTTATGTTTCCATGCTGTCTGATTTTCTGAAATCCATTGACTGAGCATTACTTTCATTGCTGAAAGATACAGAAAGAAAGGAAGATCTGTTGCATCCATATGCAGTGATCTTCCTTTTATATCAGCCGATGATTTCAATTTCTCTTGGATAATGATTCAATACCTCATGTCCATCAGCAGTAACAAGGATGAGATCCTCAATTCTGCAGCCAAGAATGGATGGATGATAGATACCGGGTTCAATGGAAAAGATATTTCCCGGGACAACCTCATCCTTGAATCCTTGTGATACATCCCCATATTCATGATCTTCCTGACCGATGAAATGTCCAAGACGATGGGTGAAATCAGGACCATAACCTCCATCTGCGATGATATTTCTTGCTACGGAATCAATATCGCAGAGTCTTCTGCCAGGCTGTACATATTCTTCTGCACTTTCACAGGCATTTTTCACAAGGTTATAGATTTTTTCCTGTTCTGCAGTCGGACCTTTTTTATAGAAGAAAGTACGCGTCATATCAGAGCAGTAACCATGATATACGCATCCGACATCAAACAGGACTGCATCTCCTTCTTTCACCACAGTATCATCCGGCATGTGATGCGGATCTGCCGCATTGACACCAAATGCTACAATTGCAGGGAAGGAAAGATCTTCCGCACCCAAAGAGCGGTAAATATCCAACACCTGTGCTGCAACTTCCTTTTCACTGACACCTTCATGAATCAGTCCCTTGAACTGTTCCATTGCCGCATCATTTATCCGTGAGGATTCGCGCATCAGTTCAATTTCTGATGCCTCTTTGATGGCTCTTGTATGGTCTACTGCCAGTGAGCCGTTGATGAATCCGGATGCAATTCCATGTTCCATAAACGGAAGCAGAAAGCGGGCTGGAAGAATCTTATCCACGCCAAGGATGGCATGATGATCCGTATCTTTTCCAACAATTGCAGCAACATCATCGATGTCGCTGTAATATTTCTTTTCCACACCCAGATCTTCTTCAAAGCGGAACAGTTCATTGACATACAGTATAGGAGTACTGTTTCTTCTTAACAGAAGCCCAAGAAACCTTTCCCCTGGATGAATCATCTTTTCGCACAGATAATATATGGAAAGCGGATCACTGACAAGCAGCTGGTCACACGACAGTTTATCCATGACATTGTTTACTCTTTCATTTCTCAACATTGTTTTCTACCTCGATTCAACAATCATCATAGCATAAAAAAGAATCCGTATGACCGGACTCTTCATGCATACAATTATTCAACTGTAACGCGGATACCAGGACCCATTGTTGTGGAAACAGTGATGCCCTTGACATATGCACCCTTGACTGTAGCAGGCTTAACCTTCAGCAGCTGGTTGTACAGTGCCTTGAAGTTTTCAGCCAGAGCTTCATCAGTGAAAGAGCACTTACCGATCAGAACATTGATGTTGCCATCTCTGTCAACACGGTATTCAATCTTACCCTTCTTGATCTGATCTACAGCATCAGCTACGTTCATTGTAACTGTACCTGTCTTAGGGTTTGGCATCAGTCCCTTAGGACCCAGAACTCTACCAAGCTTACCAAGCTGACCCATCATGTCTGGTGTAGCTACGATAACATCGAAGTCAAACCAGCCCTTCTGGATCTTTTCGATCATGTCAGCACCGCCGACAAAATCAGCTCCTGCCTTCTTTGCTTCTTCTTCCTTTTCACCCTGTGTGATGACCAGTACTCTCTGTGTACGGCCTGTTCCGTGAGGAAGTACCATAGCACCACGGATGTTCTGTTCAGCCTGTCTTGGGTCAACGTTGAGGAAGAAAGATACTTCAACAGAAGAATCAAACTTTGTAACAGATGTCTTCTTAGCCAGAGCTACAGCTTCTGTATAGCTGTATGTCTTGTTGCGATCGACCAGAGCGAGCGCTGCGTTATACTTCTTTCCTGCCATGCTTACTCACCCTCCACTGCGATACCCATATTACGGGCAGTTCCTTCAATGATTCTCATTGCTGCTTCAACGTCATTTGCGTTGAGGTCAGGCATCTTGTACTCAGCGATTTCTCTTACCTGAGCCTTTGTAACCTTACCTGCCTTAACAGTGTTAGGTGTTCCGGAAGCCTTTGTAATACCTGCAGCCTTCTTTAACAGAACAGCAGCTGGTGTTGTCTTCAGAACGAAATCGAAGCTCTTGTCTTCATAAGCTGTGATGATAACAGGAACGATATCACCCTTACGATCCTTTGTCTTGTCGTTGAAGTCAGAGCAGAATGCTGGCATGTTGATACCTGCAGCTGCTAAAGCCGGACCTGGTTTAGCGCCGCCGGCAGGGAACTGCAACTTGGAAATCTTTGTAATTCTTTTCTTTGCCATGTGGCTTTCCTCCTTATTTCAGAAAATCACATGCAGTGGTTAAGCAGATGGTTCACATCCTCCCACGCATGAATAAAGTCACGTTTTCACGTGCGTAATGATTGTATAATCAATCAGAAGCATCGTCAATCAAAAAAAGCAGTTTCCTGCTTTTTTTACATCTTTCCTTTGTATTCTGACACGCCTTTTCCGATAATCAGGTTTCCAAGCGGATCAAACAATGTCAGGATGACTGCTGTACCAGCGCCTCTGCCAAATGCCTTAGCTTCCTTGAAGTTGCGGTAAACTGCAAGAACAACTGCCATAATCACAGCAACAAAGCCAACCCATGCAAGAATCTGAATGCTCATGAAGCATCCAGCCACAAAGCACACAAGACCTGCCACAGCCAGTCCCAGCCATACAAGCCCTGCCTTGGCATTGTTCATAGAAACATCAAACAGCGCCTTTTCACGAAGCAGTGGAATGAACGCTGTTGCCTTGGATGTACCTGTCTTTTTGAACAGGAACATGCAGCCAACCGTCTGTACAACATACCATACGACAGCGACAATCGCATAGGTCATCAGAATTTTTGTCTGTTCTTCACTCATTCTTCCACCTTCTTCAGATCCTTATAATTCATGTCAGTTGGTGTTTCACGACCGAACAGCATTGTCAGAACATTGGCAACCTGTGTCTGATCGTTCATGGAACTGACTGTACCTTCCATGCCAGAGAATGGACCGGAAAGAATCTTGACTGTATCGCCAACCTGGAAGTCAACAACTACTTTCTGATCCTTCTGCACGATTCTTCTCAGAATGGACTCCATTTCATCCGGTGCGACCGGGAATGGTTTAGCACCACCACCGGAAGAACCGATGAATCCTGTAACACCTGGTGTGTTACGGACAACATACCACGCTTCATCTGTCATCTTCATTTCAACAAAGACATAACCAGGGAACAGATTGTGCATCTTTTCTATCTGCTTGCCGTTTTTGATTTCGATTTCAGGTTCTTCAGCTACAACAATGCGGAACAGGCAATCCTGAATTCCCATTGTTTCTACTCTTTTCTCAAGATTTTCCTTGACTCTGTTTTCATGTCCGGAATATGTATTGACTACATACCAGAGCTTTTCATCCTGATCATTTGTCATTTTCTTTGTCTCACTCATAGGTTTACGCTCCGATTCCAATAAACTTCAGCAGATATGTAATAACGAATTCGCATAACACGAAGAACAGTGCAAATGAAGCTGTAAAGACAACAACTTCAGCTGTGTTCTGAAGAATGCCTGGCTTGGAAGCGCCTTCGCTTTTCCAATGTGGCCATCTGACACGCTTTGCTTCCTTACGAATACCACTCAAAGAAAACCAGTGATCCTTAGGAGCTTTAGCTTTCTTCTCTTTTTCTTTCTTGTTTTCACTCATCAGGAAATCCTCCTATTTCGTTTCTTTATGGAGTGTCATCTTTCCGCAGTGCGGGCAGAACTTTCTTAACTCCAGTCTTTCTCTGTTGTTCTTCCTGGAACGATGGGTCGTGTAATTACGAGCGAGGCATTCCTCACATGCGAGGATCGCCTTATCATCTTTTGCCATTACGAAAAAACTCCTTCAAACGCCTATATACTCTATCATATAACGGTTTCCATCGTCAATTATGCGAATGTGAACAAATGCAGGATTACTCGTGTAAATCTGCATTCAGTTCACTCAGAATCATCTTCCTGACTCTGGTGATCATTGCACTGTTTCTTCTGTATTCTTTCGTGTTGGAATCCCCCTCAGCAGATCTGCGTACGTGAGCCGCCCACTGAAATACTGCTTCTCTTTGCCTTTCCGTCATATCCGATAACGTATCCAGCAGAAGACGGTATGCCTCATTCATCGCAAGCACATATTCAGGCTCAGCCAGATGATCTTTCTGGGGAATTGATTCAATGATTTCCGTATTGCGACCAAACATGATGTCATTCAGATAATATACATTCATATTCGTATACTCCTTGTTCGTCGTACTGTGGCGACAGATATTTCGTAATCTGTTATCAAAAATCAGATAGGCGTACATCCTAAAAGATGCTTTCTGATCATAGCGATAATATGCAACAGCGTTGTACAGACAGATCATTCCTTCCTGAATGAGATCATCCTGGTCATAGTTCATAAACGGATTTTTATGACAGAACTTTCTGACATGATGGATCACATCCTCTCTGAATGCATCCATTAACAGCTCAAGTGCATTTGGATCTCCCATTCTGACCATGTAGATAATTTCGTTAATGTTTTCTTCCATAGGTATTCCTCTTTTTACAGGAACATCATCCCACAGGAATACATGATTTCATGCCCGTTGTTACACTCATGTTTTCTCATTTTCTACACGAAAAAAGCACGTTTCCCACTGTGGAAAACATGCCTTTTGAACCATTCAACTGTGGATTATCCGATCGGATGACGTGCAGAATAGATCTGATACATGAGAATGCCTGCAGATACGGATGCATTCAATGATTCAATCTTTCCGATCATCGGAAGAGAAATGACATAATCGCACTTTTCTCTGATCAGCCGGGAGATACCATCTCCTTCATTACCAATCACAAGGACAGTATTGAAGTCATAGTTCAATGTACGATAATCCTGTCCATCCATATCCGTGCCGACTGCCCACCATCCGTTTTTCTGCAGCGTTTCAAGTGCACGTGACAGATTTGTTACTGCACAGCACTTTACTGTATCAATTGCACCTGCAGATACCTTTGCCACAGTTGGCGTCAGTCCGACTGCATGTGTCTTTTTGAAAATCACACCATCTGCTCCAACCGCATCAGCTGTACGCAGAATCGCACCAAGATTATGCGGATCTTCCAGCTGATCCAGAAGGATGAACAATCCGTTTTTTCCAGATGGAACACTGTTTATCAACTCTTCCAGTGTATATGTCTTATAGTCAGGCATTTCTGCCGCTACACCCTGATGTCTGTCACTGCCTGTCAGTTTTGTCATGTATTTCTTATCCGTTCTGCGGATCTTCACATGATTTCTTTCGCACATGGCTTCAATCTGACGGTCATCTACCGCAAGCCATACCATTCTGACATCCGCATGATCTTCCAGCAGCTGCCTGACAACATTTTTTCCATAGAAATACTGTGCCATGATTAATCTCCCATGATTTCCTGTGCCTTCTCGAACAGCTGGCGAATTCTTTCCTGCTTCCCTTCCAGCTCCAGAGCACCAAGAACTGCTTCAAATCCAGTCGAAGCACGATATGTCAGTACATCGGTATTTTTTGGTACCGCTCCACTGTTTCCGTTTCTTCCCCGATGAAAGATGGCTTCCTCCTCTTCACTCAGGAAGTGCTCCTCATGCATGATCTGATAGAAATGAGCCTGGGCCTTTGCGGATACATAGGCAATGGACTGTTTCTGCAGCTGTTTTCCTTTGCCTTCTCCTTTTTCCAGAAGATATTTTCTGACCGCAAGCGACCACACGGCATCTCCTAAAAATGCCAGTGTTCTTCCAGAACATTCATTTACATTCATTACAGAAGTCCTTTCTGACTTAATGCATTACGGTATGTATCAGCCTTGTCCCAGTCTTTTTCCTTCTTTGCCGCATTCCATCCTTCAAACAACTGGCGGTCTTCTTCTGTTAACTCAATTCTGTCAACAGTAATGCCAAGGATATCAAGCATTGCCACAATGGAATTTCTGATTCTGTTGAGTGCATCAAAATCAATTTCACGTACACGCATTGCCTGGTTGAGTTTCTTGACCGTTTCAAAGATGACTGTATAGGCATTTGGTGTATTCAGATCATCATCCAGCTGATCCAGGAAACTGCGGAAAGATTCTTCATCCTTTTCTTCTGTAACACATACACCAGCCAATGCTGTTTTAATATCCGCCTGCTTTAAAGGATTCAGCACCTTATCTAGCTCCTTACGTGCTGTTTCAACAGTTTCTTCAGAGAAGTTGAGTTCTTTTCTGTAATGAACAGAACTCATCAGCCATCTTGTAAGCCCGGTTCCAAGCTGATCGATGATATCCTTAGCCCATAATGTATTGCCAAGAGACTTGGACATCTTCTGTCCATCAATATTGATCATCGCATTATGAATCCAGTAATTGGCAAGAGAATTGTGATGTGTGCACTCCTGCTGCGCTGCTTCATTTTCGTGATGTGGGAATTTCAGGTCCATTCCGCCACCATGGATATCGATGATTTCTCCAAGATTCTTATTGATCATGACAACACATTCCGTATGCCATCCTGGTCTTCCTTTTCCCCATGGAGAATCCCATTGAATTCCCTTATCTGTCTTTTTCCATAATGCAAAGTCATATGGGTTTTTCTTACCCTGGTTGACATCGATGCGGGCACCTGCTTCCAACATGTCCAGATTCTGATGAGATATTTCACCATAATGGCCATCTGCCTCGACAGAAAAATATACATCTCCGTTTTCAGATACATAGGCACTGCCGTTATCGACCATTTCCTGAATAAAGGCAATGATATCATCCATAGTTTCCGTAACCCTTGGTGTAATATCCGGAAGCTGCGTATTCAGCTGTGTACGCAGATCCTGATAGGCATCAATATAACGTTGTGCAATGACTGCCTCTGTCGTATTTTCCTCAATTGCCTTATTGATGATCTTATCATCAACATCGGTAAAATTGGATACATAGGTTACCTGGTATCCTTCTGCTTCAAACAGTCTTTTCAGCACATCAAAGACGACCATCGGTCTGGCATTGCCGATATGTGCATAGTTATACACAGTAGGTCCACATACATACATGCTGACATGGCCTTCCCTAACCGGTGTAAACGGTTCAATTTGTAATGTTTTTGAGTTATAAAGTCTGATCATTTTTCTTCCTCCAGTAAAAATAAAAGACGCCCTGTCAAAAAGACGTCTTGCGCGGTTCCACTTTTCTGTTATGCTCTTGATCCTTAACGCGGATACACGTTCCCGATTAAGGGACCCTCACGGGTGCAGTTGGCAGATCATACATAAAACGGTCTCAGCCTGTCCGTTTTTCTCTGTATATGCTGGGTTCTGTTACTTCTTCCGATCAGCGGTTTCTACTCATCAAGTATAATGTGCAAACCTCTTCCCGTCAAACAGACTACACACGAAAAAGAGGGAACCTGTCCCTCCTGATCAACATCTTTCATTCCTGTTCTGCCTGTGGCATATAGAAGGAATAGATGGAATTTCTGATCTTCAGCCATCCAGACATATCCGGCATCCAGATGTAATCATCGCCATCCAGTATTTCCTGTCGGATCAGTGCCGCAAGTTCACTATCGGAATACGGTCCGTATTTGGACTTGTCCGGTTTCATGTAATACCATACTTTTTCCATAAAGACTTAAGACTCCTGTTCAATGGTTTCGGCATCTTCATTCAGATAGATCTGAATGGATGTTGTCGAATCATAAATATGAACTGTTCCTGTCGGATCTTTCAGCGTACGCTTTGCAGCTGTTGCAAATCCACCAGCCATGCTGTCAAGATCCTGATATGTATAATCCATTCCGACATATACATCTACAGTCGGATTACCGGAATCCACATATGTGGATTCACCCTGAATATACATGACAGGAATCGTCTTGAGCTGTGGTTCATACTGAACAACCCCACTGCCTTCTTCCGATTCGGTATATGTGCTGTTGACACTGAATGCCTTGATTGTAATCGTATGATTTCCAACAGAAATGATCTGAGAAGAATCATACACATAAGAATTCGTATTGGCACGCTGTGGCTGTGAACCATCCAGACTGATTTCATAATAATCCGCATGATCTACTGCACCCCACTGGATTGTCCATCCCTTGGCATCCGTTGATGCAGTAATGCCAGATGGAGTGGTCAGCTGAACCTTCTTAGCTTCATATGTATATGTCATTGTCGTCGAGGATTCCTTTGTTTTGGAACTGCTCTTCGGCTTGGCAGTAATCGTGATGGAATATGTTTCTCCATCCGTAAAGCTACTTGCAGAAAGAGAAGTCTGATTGTTTTTGGATTCCGGAAGTTCCCCGATATTGGATATGGATACAACATAGGAATCGGCATTTTCGACTGTATCCCACTTGATGACAACATTGGCTGTTGATTCAGTGATTGTTATGTTCTTTGGTGCTTCCAGCTGTTCTTCTTCCTTGTTTTCATCTCCGGTACTCTGATTCTGATTGACGTACTGGTTATAAGAATTATCCCCAGCACCATACATGTTTCCGGAACGGTCAATCGCAACAGCTGTACCGTTTCCAGCAGCAATATAACGGATATTCTTCCATCCTGTTACCTGTGTCTTGAATTCCTCATCACTAGACTCGCACAGAATTGATCCATCGCTCGTCAGACCCAAAACAAAATCTGATCCGACTGCCGTATTTCTGACATCCACCCAGGATGATGTATCTACAACCGTACCGGAAGACAGCATGGAAACAGAGACCGTACCGTCTGATTTGACCCATGCAGCAAAAGAATCACCAAGGGCAAGATCATTGGTGCTTGATAAAGAAGAGAGAGCATCTCCATTACCTGCAACCTTCACCTGTCCATCATTTGTAATACCGACTGTGACTTCATTTCCGGCATACACCTTTTCAATGTTGGTCCAGCTTTCTACCTTACATGCAGCCTCACTGCCTGCACAAAGTACATTGCCTTCATCCGTTACCGCAACAACGTGATTTTTACCCGCTGCAATATAATCGACTTTCTTCCACGAAGAAACTTCTGAGGAATACATGTTATCCACAACCTTACCTGTGGATGTCAATGCTGCAGCATGACTGCCATAACCACTGACCTGAACCCCTTCCGTAAAGGACAAAGAACCTTCCAGTTCTCCACGAACATTGATCTTGCCACTCTGTTCAACATACATCGTCCATGTATCTCCTGCAGCAAGTCTGTTTTCCTTGGATAAAGCAACCGAATGAGAACCACCCAGCAGAAGTAATGCACCTGCGATCGCAACAATCAGCACTGCAACCACACCAAGGATGATCAGCGTATTCTTCTTTTTCTTTCCACCATTCTCAGTTGGTTCCGCTTTTCTGTGGGATACAGGTCTTTCTTCCTGTTCCTCTTCCTCAACCGTTTCTTCTTCCTGTGGCTGTTTTTCCGTAATGGAAGATAGCGGTTGCTGACTGATGATCTTTGTTTCCTGCGTTGCTTCCTCTTTTACTGTATCCATCTGAATCGTACCAGCTTCCGCCAGTGTCGTCATCTGCTGTGTCTTTTCTGATGCAGCAGATGAAAAGGATGGAATCTGAGCACTTTTCATCAGTTCCTCTTCCGGAATTACGATCGTCTTGCTGTTATCCACAAGAGCATCTACGGAAACGCCAAACATCTCGGCAAGGATTTTCAACTGGTCAATCCTGCATATGCAGTTTCCGTTTTCCCAGTTCATATATTCTGTTACCGGCACATTAAGTGTCTGGGCAACATCAGTCTGTGAAAACTGATTGTATTTTCTTAATAACGTCAATTTTTCAGGCAGCTTATTCATGGCACACCTCCTCAATACTATATTCTATTGGGAAACCATGCGTTTTTCAAACATAAAAAAAGACAGTTACAAAAGAACTGTCTTTTCGTGTACAAATGAACAATTACTTAACGTTAGCGAAGTACTTGATTGTACGAACCATCTGAGATGTGTAGGAGTTTTCGTTGTCGTACCAGGAAACAACTTCAACCTGTGTCTTGCCATCAGCTAATGGGGAAACCATTGTCTGAGTAGCATCGAACAGAGAACCGTATGTCATACCAACGATGTCGGAGGATACGATTTCTTCTTCGTTGTAACCGAAGGATTCTGTAGCAGCAGCCTTCATAGCAGCGTTGATTTCATCCTTTGTTACAGCCTTGTCAACAACTGCGAATAACAGTGTTGTGGATCCTGTAGGAGTTGGAACACGCTGAGCAGCACCGATCAGCTTACCGTTCAGTTCAGGAATTACAAGACCGATAGCCTTAGCAGCACCTGTGGAGTTAGGAACGATGTTGACAGCACCAGCTCTGGATCTTCTCAGATCGCCCTTTCTCTGTGGTCCGTCGAGGATCATCTGGTCGCCTGTGTAAGCGTGAATTGTGCACATGATACCGGATTCGATTGGAGCAAGGTCGTTCAGAGCCTTTGCCATTGGAGCCAGGCAGTTTGTTGTGCAGGATGCAGCAGAGATGATCTTGTCATCAGCTGTCAGTGTTTCGTGGTTTACATTGTAAACGATTGTTGGTAAGTCATTTCCTGCAGGAGCGGAGATAACAACCTTCTTAGCACCAGCATTGATGTGAGCCTGTGCCTTTGCCTTGGATGTGTAGAAACCGGAGCATTCCAGAACTACGTCTACATTCAGGTCACCCCATGGGCAGTTGTTTGCATCTGGTTCCTTGTAGATCTTGATTGTCTTGCCCTTAACTGTGATTGTTCCAGCTTCGTCATCAGCTGTTACATCGCTTTCATGTCCGATTCCAACGTAACGGCCCTGGGAGGAGTCGTACTTCAGAAGGTGAGCAAGCATGTGTGGGGATGTGAGGTCGTTGATTGCAACAACTTCATATCCTTCAGCTTCAAACATCTGTCTGAAAGCAAGACGGCCAATACGGCCAAAACCATTAATAGCAACTCTTACATCTGTCATATTGTCTTTTTATAGACCTCCTTATGTTGCATGTTAATTATAGAATTTCCCTGAACCATCGTCAATTCACAATCTTTCATTTATTTGTTTTTTCACAAATAATTCCGGAAACCTTACAGACAGTTCAAAGAATCAGGATTTCTTCTGTTTTTCATTCCCACTCATTGAGATTAAGCGGTCTTTTTGTCAGTGCAAATGCAGCTTCAACATCACTTACATTCGAATGGAAAACCTTGGAAAACAAAGATGCATCATTCAGTCTTACCATCGTTGAAGGGAATGTGATCTTCTGCGCTCTTGGGAAGGCAACAGACAGATCTTCCGCTGCAGAAACAAACAGATTGACTGTTTTTCTTTCCTGCAATGCCGCATTACACAGCTTCAGCAAAGCCACAGAATCCAGATAGACAATTTCTTCTGCCATAATTTCTTCCCCTGATGGAATCATCACAATATAGCCCTGAATCTGATCCCTGCCGTTATAGTAAGCTACAATCTTCCCTCCACGGGCATTGACTTCTTTTTTCAGATTGATGAAATAATCCAGATCTCTTGGATAGAATCCGTTGAATCTTCTGATGAAGGCACTGTATACCTTCATCAGATCCAGTGATCCAGGTTCATAGGAACAGCCGAAATTCGTTACTCGATGCACATCGGATCGCTGAAGCCTGTATTGTGTTCGATAATATATGTAACGGAATCCATATGGTTCATACAAAGAAGGATTCTCTGTTTTGATCAGTGTTACAAGTTCAGTATGTTCACATGCATCCATGATGATGTTGAGAATATCATGCATGTATCCATGATGTCTGTATTCTGGAAGTGTTGCCACACCAAGAATCATGCTCGTACGCAAAACTCTGCCATTGAACATGATGGCGTGTGGTGCACGGATTGCCATGGAAATGATCTTTCCTTCGCGTACCATGACATAACAGTTTTCCGGTCTGAAACAGTTTTTAAAATAGAAATCCACATAACCGGTATCTTCATCCGGAAAACATGTCTTCCACACCTGTCTGATTTCTGTCATCTGTTCAGCAGTTGCCTTTACGATCATCTGGTTTCACTTCCTTTCTTTCCTTCTTTCAGTTTCTCAACGTATTCATGCAGACGCATGTATTTATGTCTGATCCCGGATTTCCCTGTCGATTTACCTGTTCTCTGATTATAAATGACAGCCAGTTCCGAATAGGAGCAGTCCGGAAATTCCTTACGCAATTCCACCGCTTCCTTTAAAGAACGGGTCAGCAGGTCCACCTGACCCGTTTCTTCCAGATACCGGATATCTTCCAGCTGTTCTGCAGCTGCTGCATGCACCCTCATCTCATTGGCAATATCCACGTTATTCAATCTTGTAATGCTGTTTGTAAAGTCACGTGAAATACGGATGTTTTCAAAGTTCATCACAGCTTCAGAAGCTTCTATGATACGCATGAAATCTGCAATCTTTTCAGCAGACTTGACATAGACAACCGATTTTCCACGCCTTTGTGTCACTTTGGCATGGATATCAAATCTCTCCATCAGTTCTATCATGAATTCTGCCTGTTCCTGACCGGCAGCAGTGATTTCCAGGTGATAGTTTGTTGTTTCCGGTGGATTGACTGATCCCGCCGCAAGAAAAGCACCAGCAAGGTATGCTCTGGCATTGGAATCCGTTTCGATGATTCTGCGCAATGGTTTTTCCAGAAGTCCTCTGCTGGAATACAGACCAAGATCCGTAAGAATCACCGGTGCACCTGAAAGAATACGGAGTCCATAGATTCTGTTTTTTTTCAGGTTCATCTTTCGTTTGACAAAAAGAGAAATCTCTCCCCCATATCTTTCCTTTACAAGACGGTATATCGTTCTTGCAACTGCAGCATTTTCCACAGTCACAAGAATCGTCATGCCCTGGTTGGAAAAAGAAAGGGAGGAGTTCATCTGAATCAGAGCTGACAGTTCAGCTCTGGCATCGTTGCCTTCCATGATTTTGGATGCAACTTCCTGTTTTACTTCAGCGGAAAATGACAAATTACAACTCCTTTACCAGGTCTTCTATTACGTTGCGGATCTGCTGTGGATCATGACGGATCAGACCATCTTTGAACACAAGCAGAGATCTGCGGATAATTTCATAATCGTGTTGACCATCACGAATATACACAGGCGTACTTCCTTCTCTGTAATAATTCAGAAGGATATCCTGTGGAATGATTTCTGTTGATGTAATCACCGCATCAACAGGTACGCCATGACTGGTTAATGCATTTACATGGTCTTCCAGACAATAGCCATCTGTTTCACCAGGCTGCGTCATGGCATTGCAGAAATACACCTTGCGTGCCTTTGCTTTCATCAGCTCTTCCTGCATTTCCGGAATGATGACATTCGGCAGAATGCTTGTATAGACAGAGCCGATTCCATAGATGATCAGATCTGCATTCTGAATTGCTTCAATCGCTTCAGGCTCAGCTGTTACCGGCTGATCATAAAAGACACGTGAAATACGGTTGGCACGTGTTGGGATGTTAGCTTCCCCTTTGACAACAACACCATCTTCCATTTCCGCAAGCAGCGTAATGACCTGACTTGTTGCAGGGATGATCTTACCTCTGACATTCAGTACCTTCTGAATCTTACTGACTGCTTCCATAAAGGAGCCAGTCTGTTGGGTTAACGCAGTCAGAATCAGATTACCCAGATTATGTCCGGAAATATCCGTCTCCGTTCCATCGGGATCATCAAATCTGTAATTCATGATATCTGTCATCAGAGTTTCACTTTCCGCAAGTGAAATCATGACATTTCGAATATCTCCCATGGCAGGAATATGAAAGCGACGCCTGAGTCTTCCGGTAGAACCACCATCATCCGCAACCGTCACAATAGCAGATATTTCCACATCAGGAATATTCTTGATACCACGACATATGGCAGACTGACCATGTCCTCCGCCAATGACAACTATGTTTTTATGCTTCATCTCTTATCCACATCTTTTCTTCTCTATGCTGTTTATAACAGTTATAACTGTTTTTATAGTGGTCATACAGCCAGTTGGCAATGGAGACGGATCGATGCTGACCACCCGTGCATCCGATCGCTACAGTAAAATGGTTCTTGCCTTCATTGGCGTACTGCTCAAAAGCATAATCCAGAAAAGAAGACAGACGGGTCAGGAATTCCTTCGTTTCAGGCTTTTCCATGACGTAATCGTACACACAGGCATCATTTCCATTGAAAGGACGCAGTGTAATATCCCAAAACGGGTTAGGCAGGAATCTGACATCTACCATCAGATCTGCATCCATTGGCACACCATATTTATATCCGAATGACTCAAAGGAAATGGAAAAGGAAGGAATGGAATTCCTTGAGAACATCTGTTCAATTTTTTTCTTGAATTCCTTTTCACTCAGGAATGAAGTATCAATGGTAATAAAGGAACTGTTGATGGCAGATGTGAACATCTGTCTTTCAACAGAAATTGCCTCATCCAGTGTATTGCATGTATTGCTTAACAGAAGAGGATGGGTTCTTCTTGTGCTTTTATAACGATGCAGAAGAACGGAATCTGCAGCATCCAGGAACATGACCGATACAGAAATATTCTGTCCTTTCAGTCCTCTTAAAAACTCAGGGAAATCCTGTGCAGAAGTAGATAATGCAATAAAGGAATATCTTGGATCCGTGCTTGTCTCAATCATATCAACAAGCAGTGATACAAGCTGAACCGGATAATTATCAATGACATGGTATCCCATGTCTTCCAGAATTCTGGCAGCAGTACTCTTTCCTGCTCCACTCATGCCTGTTACAAGTATTACACGCTTCATATTTTCCATTTTCATCACCCGCCCCTATTTTACCTTTCTTCACAGAATAAGGAAACAGCTTTTCCGTTTCGTCATGAAAAGATACGTCATATCCAAATTATTTTTCTTCCACAACAACTCCATGTAATACAGAAAAGACCCCGAGGCCTCGGAGTCATCCTTCGAACAATTCAGTTTTCAGAACAGATCTGCACTCCATGCATTCTGCCTGGAAAGGATCTCCGGCAGCTCATCAAACGAATTCATGATTGCGTTTGGAGATGCTTTTTCAAGTGCCTTTCTCTTATCTTCATTTGTCACAAAGGCAATTGTATATACACCAGCATTTCTGCCTGCCTGTACATCCTTGACACCATCCCCTATATATACAACAGAATCGTGTCCGATCTTCAGCATTTCACATGTATGCAGAATACCATCCGGAGACGGTTTTGTATGACGGTATGTTTCAGTACCTGCCACGATATCGAAGTACTGGTCAATCTGCAGATCTTCCAGCCACATCATACAGGAATCCGTATATCTACCTGTGACTACACCAAGCACATATCCAGTATCCTTCAACTGTTTCAGAGTTTCTCTGACATGTGGCAGTGTTTCCACAAGATGTCTGCCCTGAATCCCTTTCATATAACTTCTGTATTCACGCGCAAGCACTTCCGTATTCTCTTCCGGAAACAGCTTTGCCAGCTCTTCCTTTAAAGGATGAAGGAATACTTCTCGTTGAATCGGACGGGTAAATTCTTCCAGTGTTCTGTGCTTTTTGAACAGATATGCGAACCCGTTGATCACAAGATATTCACTGTCCATTAATGTTCCGTCAAAGTCAAACAGAACAACCGGTTTTACAATCGGCAGAGAATGTGTGGCCAGGTACATGCCAAGCCCCGCCAGCATGGTAAAACTTGGTGCGATGACACTGGAATTGGTTGCCGGGTCAAGATGGAATGTGCAGTTGATCAGCTGAACAATACCAGCAAGCATCAAAGATACGGAAGTCATATCCCCTCTTCGTCTTCCTTCTTTAAATGGACGGATTCCATAATACAGAATCAGCAGTACCACAGCGTCCATAGCCACAATCATCCACATGTTTTCCGCTTCCGGAATCTTTCCGATACGGGAGAATGCAATGGCAGTAATTGCTCCTGGCATGACTGCATCACATGTTCTGCGATAGGACATCCGATGTGGGAATGCATAACAGCCGATTGCCACAAGAATTCCAAGCAGGATGCCGGCATAATCAAATCCGCCATCGCTGAATTCAAGAATTCCCCATGCATATAAAGAATAACTGTGCCAGTTTTCAATTACCCATACAGCTCTTCCACCGATAATACAGCCTGCACCGCTAAGAAGCAGAAGGTCATCTGTTGTTGTCTGTCTGTATCCGTTTTTACGGAAGTTTCTTGATATTATCAGAAATCCGAGAATACAGCCTAGTACCGTTGTCAGTAATGACCATTTCAGGGACACACCCCCGATATTTACAATCGTTGATGGATCTGGAAAAAAACTCATTGAGCATCTCCTTTATTCATTTCAGTCTGTTTCTTTGTATATTCATAGAAACGGCGTCTGATTTCCTCTGCACTGTTGAATCCGGCTGATTTCAGCTTGAATTCCGATACGGCACTTTCAATGAGTGCAGCAGTATTTCTGCCTGCAGATACAGGCAGGACCAGCGTCGGGATCAGAACATCCAGTATTCTTGTATAACGGACGGTTTCATCACCGATTCTGTTATATTCAGCATCCGGTTCAAATGGTACAAGGTGGATGACAAGCTTCAGTTCTTCCTGCCTTGCACTGGCCATGGCACCAAACATTTTTTCCACATCAATGATACCGATGCCTCTGATTTCCAGAAGTCCATACAGGATTTCCGGAGCTTTGCCGATGATGCTGTTGTGTACACGCATGACATCGACACGGTCATCAGAAATAATGACATTGCCATTGCGGATCAGTTCCATCGCAGCTTCTGACTTACCCATGCCGCTTTCCCCCGTCAGCATGACACCGACACCATGAATGGACATCAGTACACCACTCATTGTATCTTCCGGTGCAAGCTTTTCATCCAGGAATGTGATCAGGTCTGTCATACAGCGGTATGTTTCCAGTTGTGTACGCAGAATCGGGAAGTTTGACTGCTGTGCTACTTCCTTGAGAATCGGTGGAACATCATTTCCTTTTGTGATGATGGCACATGGTGTCAGGCCATCCGTAATCATCGGAAAGCGTTCCCTCTGTTCCTGTTCTGTCATGTTATTCAGAATGAATTCCGATTCCTTGTTTCCGATGATGACAATTCTTCTAGGTTCCGTAATCTTATTAAAACCGCAAAGTTCAAAACCAGGACGGTTGACATCAGATACAACGGTCCAACGATCCAATGCACGATCATCTCCGGTTACCTGTTCAAATTTGAAAAATTCAACAATCTCGCGGATTGTACATTTCTTTGTGTAGTGTTTATCTTCCATAGTGGCACAATTATATCACGCAACATGGATTCCTTCACGCATGTTCTTGTAAATCCCAAAACATCACATGATTCCTGCAACAAAACGGATACCCCCACTGCAAGAATATCCGTTCTGATTTTATCTCATTCTTTCTTTGGTCCAGGCAAGTGTCTTTTTCAGATATTGCCCAGTCCAGGATTCCTTTACTTCTGCAATCTTTTCCGGTGTTCCAACAGCGACTATCGTACCACCTTCATCGCCACCTTCCGGACCTAAATCAATAATCCAGTCAGCACACTTGATGACATCCAGATTATGCTCAATGACAACAACCGTATCACCATTATCAACGATTCTCTGCAGCACATCAATCAGTCTGCTGACATCATCCGTGTGCAGACCTGTTGTAGGTTCATCCAGGATGTAAACCGTTTTGCCTGTTGCCCTTTTCTGCAGTTCACTTGCCAGTTTGACACGCTGTGCTTCTCCACCAGAAAGAGTTGTGGAAGACTGGCCAAGTTTCATATATCCTAAACCGACATCATACAGTGTCTGCAGTTTATTGCGGATCTTCGGATGTGAAGAGAAGAACTGAAGTGCTTCCTCGACTGACATTTCAAGTACATCATAGATGGTTTTACCTTTATAGGTACATGCCAGTGTTTCATCGTTATATCTTCTTCCATGACATGTTTCACATGGTACATAGACATCCGGTAGGAAGTTCATACGGATGACTTTGACGCCATCCCCCTGGCATGCTTCACATCTGCCGCCTTTTGTATTGAATGAGAATCTGCCCTTGTCATACCCTCTCATGCGTGCTTCCGGTGTTTTGGCATATACATCGCGGATATCATCAAATACACCTGTGTAGGTTGCAGGATTGGAACGTGGTGTTCTTCCGATCGGCTGCTGGTCAATCTGAACAAGTTTATCAATGTTTTCCAGTCCGGTAATGGATCTGAACTTTCCAGGATAAACCCTGACTCTGCCAAGCTTCTGCTGTACAGCCTTCATGAATACATCATTGACAAGAGTGGACTTACCGCTTCCGGATACCCCTGTCACAACAATAAACTTGCCAAGGGGAATCTTTACGTTGATATTTTTCAGGTTATGCTCTGCAGCACCCTTTATCTCAATCAGATTACCATTGCCGTCTCTTCTTTTTTCCGGTAATGGAATGATCTTCCTTCCAGACAGATATGCTCCTGTAATTGAGTTTTCCGACTGCATGATTTCCTGTGGTGTGCCCTGTGCCATGATCTGACCGCCATGTACACCAGCCCCTGGTCCCACGTCAATAATCCAGTCACTCTCCAGCATTGTTTCCTCATCATGTTCCACGACAATCAGGGAGTTACCGAGATCTCTCATATCCTTCATGGTTGCGATCAGTTTGGAATTATCCCTCTGATGCAGACCGATGGATGGTTCATCCATGACATAAAGTACACCGGACAGTCTTGATCCGATCTGTGTTGCAAGACGGATTCTCTGTGCTTCACCACCAGACAGAGTACCTGCCAGTCGATCCAGTGTCAGATAATCCAGACCTACGTTATGCAGAAAAGACAGACGGCTATCAATTTCCTTTATGACAAGATCTGCAATCTTTGCCTTTTCCGTATCCAATGTGAGATCCTGAATGAACTGCTTTGCGTTTACAACAGATAATGATGTGAATTCAGAAATATTTCTTTCCCCAACACGCACAGAAAGTGCCTGTGGATTCAGACGTTTCCCTTTACATACCGGGCACTGTGTTTCTTTCATAAAGGAATGCAGCCAGTCCTTGACCATGCTGGAAGAGGTATCTCTGTATCTGCGTTCAATCAGATCCTTAATCCCTTCAATATAATCATTCCGTTTATATTCATTACCGGATGAAGATTTCAGTTGATAGGAGATCGGACGGTCTGAGCCATGCAGAATGATTTCCATCTGCTTTTCCGTAAGGGATGAAATCGGAACATCGAGTGAAATATCATAATGACGGCACAGTATTTCAAATGTCTGCCATTCGATATTCTCCGTATCAACAATGTTCTTATTATACCGGATTGCTCCCTGCCGGATCGTCTTTTCCCGATCCGGGATCAGCTCATCAATATCCACTTCTTCCGTAAATCCAAGTCCTTTACAGTTTTCACATGCTCCTAACGGGGCATTGAAGGAAAACAGTCTTGGTTCCAGGTTCGGCACGGAAAAGCCACATTCCGGACACGCATAGGAAGAGGAGAACATCGTTTCGTTTTCACCATCGGATACAATGACTCTTCCTTCCCCGACTTTTAATGCTGTTTCCAGTGAATCATTGATACGACTGCGGGAATCTTCTGTTTTGATAATACGGTCGATTACCACTTCAATATCATGTCGGATGTTCTTTTCCAATACGATATCCTCTTCCAGCATCCGCATCTGCCCATCACATCTGACTCTGATATAGCCTTCCTTCAACAGCTTTGCAAATGTATCCTTAAACGTTCCTTTTCTGTTTTTCACAATCGGAGCCAGGATGGTCAGCCTGGATCGATCCGGCATCTCCATGATTGCCTGACTCATTTCCGGAATTGTCTGTCCTGTAATCGGCACATGGTGTTTCGGACAGTACGGTACACCGACTCTTGCATACAGAAGACGCAGATAATCATAGATTTCTGTTACTGTACCAACAGTTGATCTCGGGTTATTGGAAGTTGTCTTCTGATCAATGGAAATTGCTGGGGAAAGCCCTTCAATGGATTCAACATTCGGCTTTTCCACACCGCCAAGAAACTGCCTTGCATAAGCAGAAAGTGATTCCACATATCTTCTCTGTCCTTCTGCATAAATCGTATCAAATGCCAAAGAGGTCTTACCGCTGCCGGATAACCCTGTCATGACAACAAGTCTGTTTCTTGGAATTTCCAGAGATACATTTTTCAGATTGTTTTCCTTTGCACCGCGAATAACGATCTTATCATGATCAGCCATGCTTCTTTACCTCCTCATACAAATCATTCAACATGTTCCATGCTTCTCGTGGGGAAAGATCATCGATTGATACAGAACGGATCTGTTCGATGATTCCATCCTTGAAAGGATCTTCCTTCTTCATTTCCACAAGCTGAAATGACTGCTGAACAACTCTTTTCTTGGATTCCAGTTCCTTCTGGATGTCCGCTGCTCTTTCCAGTACGGAACCTGGCAGTCCGGCAAGTCTGGCAACATTGATACCATAGGACTGGCCAGCAGGTCCTTTCTTGATCTTATACAGGAATGTCACCTGATTGTCTTCTTCTTTGACTCCGGCATGGACATTTCTGACACAGCCAACCGAATCACTTAACACTGTCAGTTCATGATAATGTGTGCTGAACAGAGTCTTGGCATGAATGACAGAAGCAATATATTCAATCATTGCCTGTGCAAGAGACATACCATCGTATGTACTGGTACCTCTTCCGATTTCATCAAACAGAATCAGAGAATGTTCCGTTGCCTCCTGGAGAGCTCTGTTTGCCTCATTCATTTCTACCATGAACGTAGACTGGCCGGAAAGAATATCATCATTTGCACCGATACGCGTAAAGATCTTATCAAATAAAGGAATCTGACAGGAAGATGCCGGTACATAGCAGCCGATCTGGGCCATGATGACAATCAGTGCAGTCTGCCTCATGTATGTGGATTTACCACCCATGTTCGGACCGGTGATCAGAAGAATGTTTTCACGATCATCCAGATACAGATTGTTGGAAACATACTTCGGATCTTTCATGAGTTCATCCAGAATCGGATGTCTGCCATTTTTAATGTCCACTGTACCATCTGTAAATACCGGCCGTACATAGCCGTATTTTGCGCTGTCTTCCGCCAGGGCACAGTAAACATCTGCTAATGCAATTCCTGTGGCGATTTTCTGCAGTTTCGGTAAGGATGCACGGATGGTATCCATCAGCTGTGCAAACAGCTGCTTTTCAATCGCAATGGCACGCTCATTGGCATGCAGAATCATATCTTCCTTTTCTTTCAGCTCTGGAGAAATGAAACGTTCATTGTTTGTCAGTGTCTGCTTGCGGATATATCCCCATTCCTCTTTGACATCCTTTGCCTGAAGCTTAGAAATCTCAATGTAATAGCCATACACCTTGTTGTAACCGATCTTCAGTGTTCGAAAACCGGTCTTTTCTCGTTCCGTAGCTTCTAATGATGCGATGAATTCCTTTCCATGTCGCTGAATGGAACGCACTTCATCCAGTTCAGCATCATATCCATCACGGAACATGCCTCCTTCTGTGGTTGTGACAGCCGGTTCGTCATAGAATGCATCTTTGATCTTTCCATATAAATCCTGTAGAGGATCAATGTTCACAATTTCCGCAAACAGATTCTGATCCAGTTTTGCCTGAATGAGAGGAACCTGCTCCAGTGTTTTTGTCAGTCTTTGTATATCTGTTGCATTTGCTGTATTCAGGGCACATCTGGCAATGAGTCTTTGTAGATCATAAACATTGGATAAAGCTTCCCGTACAGTATTTCTGACCATGAAACTGCGCATCAGCCATGAAACCCGATCCAGTCTAGCTTCTATTTTCTTCTGGGAGATCAGAGGTTTTTCAATCCATTTGCGAAGAAGTCTTGATCCCATGGCACTCTTACAGCAGTCCAGAAAAGACCACAGTGTGATCTGTCTGCCGGTATCATGCATTGGTACAGTCAGTTCCAGATTTGCCTGTGTGGAATAGTCCATGTACAGGACTTCGTTCTCTTCTTCCACATGGCATGTCTGCAGATGTGATAGTGCATGTTTCTGTGTTGCTTCAAGGTAGTTAAGGAGAAGACCATAACATGTCTTTTCGTATTCCTTATCCAGTTCACCTGTTAACGGTTCATATTCTGGATGAATGGTATCTGTATCACAATAGGAAATCACAACCTGCATCTCACGCAGGCGACGTATGATTCTTTCATTGAATCCTTTGCGGACTACAGTTTCTCTTGCGTTGTTTTTCAGAATCAGCTGCAGCAGTGCTGTATCTTTATGACTGCATGTTTCAACAAAATTTTCCCCTGTGCTGACTTCACAGAATGCCACAGCATATCCATATTTATAGTCTTCCACTGCCGCCAGATAAACAGACTGTTTTTCATCGGTGATTTCATCCATGACAGTTCCTGGTGTAATCACACGAATCACATCTCTTTCCACAAGACCCGTTGCTTCTTTTGGATCCTGTACCTGTTCTACAATGGCAACCTTGAATCCTCTTGCGGCAAGACGTGTCAGATACGATCTGACTGCATGATGTGGTACACCACACATCGGAATCTTTTCATCAAGTCCTGCATTCTTGCCCGTCAAAACAAGATCCAGTTCTTTTGATGCGGTAACCGCATCATCCATGAACATCTCATAAAAATCCCCAACACGATAAAATAGCAATGTATCCGGATATTTTTCCTTAATGGAAACATAGTGCTGCATCATTGGTGAAAGTGTTTTTTCCTTAGCCATAAAAGAACCTCGTAACCTGCACATTATAGCACAACCACACACTTCTTCTGCATATAAAAAGACCCGTTGCGGTCACTAACGGACAGTGGAACGGATCTGCTTTTCAATTTCATTTTTTACCATGATGGAACCGGCACCAAGGTTGATTCTGAATCCGGATCTGGTGTCGTAAATCCGGAATACACCAAGACTTCTGAATCTGGCTGGACGGAGTCTGGTCGGATCATACAAAGAAATTGTCAGAGAATCAAAGGTAGCTTCCGTGACACGGATATTGTCCAGGCCGCCTACACCTTTAATGACTGCAGCTACACATCTTTCAAGGTCGCCCGTACGGAACAGATCAACGGAAAGTTTCGTAAAGTAAAGCCTTGTTACAAGGAAATAAATGACTGCAGTGATGACACCGGCAATCAGTATCATCAGTAATGCCGGACGTAAAGAAGGATTGCCGATATAGGAAACAAATTCAGGTAATGTTCCTGGTAAAGCTGAAAGAATCAGTGTTGAAGAACAGTTATAGCCCAGGTAGATATGCAGACTCTGCAATACCGCAAACAGAATCCCTGTCAATCCAAGATGGATCAGAAGCAGTACAGGGCACAACAGCAAAAGCATCATTTCCAGTGGAAGTAATGTTCCACATAACAGTGATACAAGTGTGCCTGCAATTAAGGCTCCGGTATATCTGTGTTTTGTGGCCGGTTCTGTACACAAGGAATACATTGCCAGCAGCATGGCTGGAACCGCAAATATATTCAGAATATAGTATGGTGTAATGAACCTTCCGGAAAGAGAATTCACACTGGAGGAAGCAATCTGACTTGTCCAGATATTGACATCACCAACGACC
The DNA here is from genome assembly GCA_945877405.1 of uncultured Erysipelotrichaceae bacterium. Lineage (GTDB taxonomy): Bacteria > Bacillota_I > Bacilli_A > Erysipelotrichales > Erysipelotrichaceae > Bulleidia. Next base: position 44,496 of record CAMCSA010000014.1, read on the forward strand.
GATGCACCAGTTAACGACATCCAGCTGCCACCCTGGGATGTATACCAGAACGGCTGGCGGATCAGAGCACTCAGGTTCAGCATGTTCATAATACGATCCGTAATTCCATACAGTGCCATGTTGACAGGATTTGTCGTATCAGCCGCAATGAAATTCACAATTCTCTGAATAAAGCCGATAAAAGAAGGCCAGATCAGAGTCGTGAGTGCGCCGGCAATCATTGAAAGTACAACCGTACCAATCACACAGAACATTTCTCTGGAAATAAATGAGAAAAAGCCGTATTCATTTTTCTTCTTGGAAATACCGAACATGAACAGCGTAATAAACATAACAATCAGAACACCGATCAGACCTGTCTGGAGCGGGTATTTCGTTACACTGGAAGAAAACGCATAGTTTGTCGTAAAAGAAAGTCCAAAGATGGAACTGTATGCATTGGAAGTCAGATTGGATGGTGATAGAACCATTGTTGTAACAAGAAAAGCCACATATCCAAATAAGGAAGAGATGACGGTAATTCCACTGGAGCCTTTTTTGATCACAGCATTGATCAGAAAGACAAGCGGACAGTTGGAAATCAGAAACGTACCTCCCCTTTGCATGATCTGTCCTGTCATTTTCAGAATATCATGACTGACAAACGCACAGATTCCATAAGAAGGATTGACGATGATATTACCGATTCCACACAGAATCAGTGCCAGCATGACCATCTGGAGCGGGAATTTCAGAATTTCATATAAAGAATGCCAGTTTCGCATAGTTACCTCTTAAAACAAACTCTTCAAACGATCAAAGTAGGAAATATCCCGACCTCTTAGAACACGGATCTGTCTGTCTTTACAGACAGAAATCTCAACATTTGTTTCCCCATCCAGTTCAAACACTTCTGCATCACTTCCTAACAGTGCTCCTGTAAATGATACTGATGATAGATCAATCACACTTTCTGCTTTCAATACAATCGGTGCATCCAAACTGCGATAACGGGAGTGATGAATACCTGATATCTCAGCAAGTTCAATCAGATCCAGACCTTCCTGAATGACAGCTCCGCCAAGTGACCTGTTATAGGCAGTGCTGCCGAGCTGTGTGCATACACACATCCCTGTCCCACGGAAAGTTTCAAACAGTTTTTTATCCACATATACATCCAGTACCTGTGTTCTTGCTGCATTTTCTATTCTGATTTCATTAATTGCATAATAGACATTTTTTGATGTTTTCGCCTGCAGTACCTGGAACCTTTTTTCCTGCCCTGTTCCATCTGTCAGCACATGCAGAAACTCAGATATATCCTTGTCCAGATAATCAGAATAAAACCCAAGTGTACCTGTATGAATTCCAAAGAAACAGACATCATTGAGACAATGTATGTATCTGTGAACTGCAAGAATGAATGTACCATCTCCACCGATGACCACAACCGTATCCGGATTCTTTTCATCACGGATAAAACCGTTGCATTTCAGATAGTGATCTGCCTTTCCTTCCAGTTTTTCCGACACTTCATCCGGACGTGCTACGATTGCGTATTTCTTCATCTTCTGTTTCCTTTTGTCTAGTATACACCATTTATCATAATCTTTCCTGTCTGTATCTGTGTGGAGTAAACGATGACGGCTCAATGTCATCTTTCATGATGCAGAATATGCTCCAAAAGTAGCGAATAACATTTCAATAATGAATTCAAGACGATCTGTGAGCATCATGATTTGAATACTTCTTAGCGATCCGTTTTTAACATTCTTTCAGAAAATCCAGCCTCTACCATACATGACATCATTCTTTCAACAGCCTTTCAGAATATTCTGACAGGCTGTTGTATCATCCGGATCAAACTGGAATCAAAAAAGGAACCGGATGATACATTATCCGATTCCCTAAACGATCAGGAGATTTTACATCCTGGTTCAAGTCCATTGACTTCAACCAGTTCGATATCCTTACCCTGCTTACCAGCAAGAAGCATACCATTGGATTCCACACCTCTGAGCGTAGTGCTATTGAGATTGGCAATCACAACAACATTCTTACCGATGACCTGACCTGGTGTATAGCACTGTGCCAGTCCTGATACGATCTGACGTGGCTTTTCTTCACCAAGATCAACCTGCAGTACAAGCAGTTTATCTGCGGATGGATGTTTCTCACAGGATACAACCTTACCTACTCTCAGGTCCAGTTTTTCAAAATCACTAATTTCTACAACAGGTTTTGTTTCCTGTGCTTTCTTTGCAGCCTTCTTCTGCTCATCCTGAATTGCATTGACCTTTTCCATAACTTCCTTTTCATTCAGTCTTGCGAAAAGGATTTCCGGCTTTTCAGTAATACGGTTACCCTCTTCCAGAAGTCCGAATGTGAATACAGAATCATAGGATGTATGTTCTGTATTCAAAGAAGCAAGAATCTTAGCACTTGTTTCTGTCAGATATGGTCTTAACAGAACAGCCGCAATACGTACGGATTCCAGCAGGTTATACAGCACAGTAGCAAGTCTGCCGCTTTGATCCGGATCCTTTGCCAGTTTCCATGGTTCTGTTTCATCGATATACTTGTTGCAGCGGGAGAACAGATCCAGAATATTCTGAACTGCATCTGCTACATGCAGTGTATCCATGTTCTCATCAACCTTTCTGACTGTTTCGGATACGACACGCTTGAGATCTTCATCAACCGGTGCATCTACATGCGGATTTGCCAGCAGGCCATTGAAGTACTTGTTCTGCATGGACAGTGTACGGTTGACAAGGTTGCCAAGATTGTTTGCCAGATCAGAATTGATTCTTTCGATAATCAGATCATATGTAATATGGCCATCCTGTGCAAATGGCATTTCATGAATCATGATATAACGCACTGCATCCACACCAAACAGAGAAACAAGATCATCCGCATAGATGACATTGCCCTTTGACTTGGACATCTTGGAATCACCTGTCAGCAACCATGGATGACCGAAGATCTGCTTTGGCAGAGGTACATCCAGTGCCATCAGCATGATCGGCCAGTAGATGGTATGGAATCTGACGATATCCTTACCGATCAGATGCAGATCCGCAGGCCAATACTTTTCAAATAATGGATCATGATTTCCATCACAGTCATAACCAAGACCTGTAATATAGTTTGTCAGAGCATCAATCCATACATATACAACATGCTTTGGATCGAAGTCTACCGGAATACCCCACTTGAAGGATGTACGGGATACACAAAGATCCTGTAATCCAGGCTTGAGGAAGTTATTGATCATTTCATTCTTACGGCTTTCCGGCTGGATGAAATGAGGATGTTCCTCAATATACTGCATCAGACGGTCTGCATACTTGGACATTCTGAAGAAGTATGCTTCTTCCTGCATCGGCTTCAGCTCTCCGCCACATACAGGGCACTTTCCATCTTCTGTAATCTGCGATGGTGTATAGAATGCTTCACATTCCTGACAATACAGCCCATCATAGTGTCCCTTATAGATATCACCCTGGTCATACAGCTTCTTAAAGATCTTCTGAACTTGCTTTTCATGATATTCATCAGTTGTTCTGATGAACTTGTCATATTCAATGTTCATGCAGTCAAACTGTCCTTTGATGACATCAGATACTTCATCAACAAACTGCTTTGGTGTCTTACCTGCTGCCTTTGCCTTTTCTTCTACCTTTTGACCATGTTCATCCGTACCTGTCTGGAAACGGACATCGTAACCGACCAGTCTTTTATAACGGGCAATGCTGTCTGCCAGAACAATCTCATATACGTTGCCGATATGAGGCTTTCCGGATGTGTATGCAATTGCCGTTGTAATATAATACGGTCCCTTGTTTTCACTCATATGGTGCCTCCTGTTCTGTTTTCCTTATAGTCATATAGGAAAAACTCTTTTATACGCTGTTAACATTATACGGATGAATCACATCTTTGAAAACATTAAAATATCTCATAACGCATAAAATACAACGATTCCATCCTTATTTTCTCATTCATCAGATTCGAGTACATCTTCCATCATTGAACAATTCTATTGCCTTATCAGAAAACGAGCATAATTATATGACATTTCATTACATTTCCCTTGTATTTTTATATCCATCCGAATATTATAATTGTGTATACATATTAAAGTCCCCATTGTTTTAATTGTGGATACAGCTTAGAAAAAGGAGAACATCATAATGGCAACAGGCAAGGTTAAGTGGTTTAACGCCGAAAAGGGCTATGGGTTCATCACTACAGAAGAAGGAAAAGATGTATTCGTACATTATTCCGCAATTCAGTGTGAAGGATTCAGAACTCTGGAAGAAGGGGATTCAGTAACATTCGATGTACAGGAATCCAATCGTGGTCCACAGGCTTCGAAAGTTACAAAAATCGAAACATTTACTGAAGAATTCTAACCACTCAGCACCCTTGAAAGGGTGTTGTTTTTTTCTTAACTTCCAATCATTTAGACCCTATGTAATATTCAAGGCATCGAAATATACCGGTGCCTTGTCTGTTGTATGGGGTTATCTTGTTCTATAACCAAGTCTCATGCTCAGATCATTGATCTTTGCTTTGACATCGTTGCAGCCAATATCAAATGTCTTCAGAATTGCCTTCTGAGTCTTTGTAATGGAATGATCCAGTCTGTATACATCATTACCATATCGGATCATCTCAATCTTCTCCAGTTCTCTGATTGCTGCAGGTACTGTCATATAGTTTCTCTTATGATCTGTTCTTTCCATTTCATCACACAGCGCTGTGTAGATTCTGTTTCTTACAATCAGTGCTACAAACTCAATAAAGATCTTGGCTCTTGTGGATTCTGTTGAATGTACTCTTGCAGCCTTATCTCCAAGATATGACTTGTCTCCTCTGAACAGCTTTTCGGATGCATCTCTGCTCTTGTACAGAAACAGTGCTTCCTTAGCTGTCATCTTCTGTGATGTGATGATTGTAAAGTATCCGCATAGACGAACAGCCTCATCAATAACGGATGTTCTTGGTACTACAGCCTGCAGTACCTGATCGTCCTGTCCTTCATGCCAATACACAAGATCAAAGTACTTCTGTACATCTGTACCATAGAATACCTGCTCTCCAATGTGCTTCTTCAGCTGTTTTTCCATTGTATCAATCTTTTCTTCAAATTCTGCTCTTTCGGCAGCTGCCTTGAAGTCATTGTAGTATACATGAATATATCTGTTCTTCTTATCTTGAGGAAGGAATGTGCTTTCAATGGTTGTACCACTGACACCATAGGTATAGATTCTGTTACTGTAGTCTTTCTCAAATGTGCCTTCAACAGATTTGACAAACCTACTAACAGTACTCTTCATTCCTTTGACCATCATGACAAAGTCATATCCGTTGTTATCCATGTAGTGGATGTTTTCCTTACTGAAGTATCCTCGATCCAATATGAAACCTGCATGTTCATAACCGAAAGACTTCATCTTCTGAAGCATGCACTGTAGCTGTGTCACATCTGTGATACTTCCTGGATATTCTTCGTATAACAAAGGTTCTCTGTTGTTTACATCGTATACAACAGAACAGTTGAAGATTGTATCTGTCATACCTGATTTACTGTGTCCCGGTTCTACAAGCTCAATATCACCAGCCTGGCACTTCTTATTGGTTGAGTCATAGGAGATATACACCTTGTCCTTTGCGGGCTGAATACTGTTCCAGATATTGAAGAAAGCTATTTTCTGATCACATGTCAAAGAGTGAATGAAGTCACTGACAGTGGAATCACTGTAGATCTTCATTCCTTCCGTAAACAGAGGGTGGTTGTAAGCATAGTCAGGATAGTATTGTCCTGCATTGTTTTCACAGATGATGCTGTAAGCACAAAGATCAAGGAAAAGACCAGGCTTATCATCGATGATGTCATAGATGATGTTCTTAAGACCTGATTCCTTTAATATCTTTTCAATGACAAGGTATGTACCAACCTTCAGGCAACCACTTCTATCACATTCTTCAACTTCTGGAAACTCTTCAGCAGGGAAGAACTTATAGTAATTGTCATTTGGATACATCAGAGTTTCATCATCCTCGCATACCTTACCGATAGTAGTTCGTTTAGGTTCAGCGTATTTCTTTTCCTTGTTGTATGAGTTTGCGTACTGATAATGAATGTAATGAAATCCTCTGTATTTCTTATGGAAAACCTTGCCTTTAACAGCAGGAATTTTGACTGTGTGCTCGTAGAACATAGGCACCTCCTAACGTGTATATAGTCCCTAGTTATAGTATACAACATTCACGTCATAAAAGCAACAAAAATGCTGATAAATATCAGCAAATTTAAACTTTTTTAATGATCAGATATCAATGCATAGGGAGTTTACTGTTGGAAGTTAAGATTTTTTATGCATACACCACCTTATATATAATAAGGAAGAAAAAAGCCATGCATGAAGCAATCATACATGGCTGAATCTGTTTTCAGGCTGTTGCCTTGACTGTTTCCGTATCCTTCTGGAAAAAAAGCTGTCTGCATGCCGTAATGATCAGAGATACAGCAAGTACGATCAGCAAAGCTGCAATCATAATCAGAATGACATAGGATACCACAGGATTACCTGCTGCTTGTGCAGCGAGCATACCGAAAACATAGGATTTAATGGATAATCCAAGTGCGGATAATGTTACCGCAAACATGAACACAGTAGGAACGCCTGTGTATAAAGCACACTTCTTATCAACAGAAGTCTTTACAAGCCAGCTTGTTACTGCAAGTAATG
>CAMCSA010000015.1 GCA_945877405.1 uncultured Erysipelotrichaceae bacterium
GGTTCGAACCCCGTACACGTCACTTAAAATCCACGGCTTACTGTGGATTTTTTTCTTGAATACTGCAAATGATTGGAGTGAAAGGAAGATTTATGGCTTATATATTTCATACAGATACTGATCCTGCAAAAATGGATGCCTTTGTCATGTCAGGGGAACAGAATACACTGTTTCAGTGTTCATCCTGGGCGAAGATCAAGGATAACTGGGATCATTGCTTTTACAGCGTAACAGAAGATGATCGTATTGTTGCTTCAGCCATGGCTCTGATCCGTTCCATGCCACTTGGTAAAACATTAATGTATATTCCAAGAGGGCCAGTCATGGATTATAACAACACACAGCTTGTCACGTTCATGCTTGATCACATTAAAGCAGATGCGAAAAAGCGTAAGGCGATCGTGGTGCGGTTTGATCCGGCAGTACTTTCACGTAAATACCCTTATGAAAAAAGAAAAGAAATGATGCCAAAAGAGAATACAGAAACTGTAGAATTTCTGAATTCCTATGGTGCAGTTCATAAAGGTTACACTGTCATGATTGAAGAAGCTACACAGCCTCGTTTCAATGCGGAAATGGACGTATACCCTGATTATCTGAAAAAACTGCAGGCAAAAACAAGAAGCCGCGTAAAAAGAAGTGCTGAAAAGGGAATAAAAGTCTGTTGTGGTCATGAATATGTTCATGATTTTGCGGAAGCAATGCATCATACTGAAGTCAGAAAACAGATTGCCTTACGTAACGAAGATTATTTCAGACACATGTTGGAAGTGTATGGAGATCGTGCACTCTGCATGGTTGCAAAACTGAATTTTCCGGATCAGATCAATAGACTTGAGCAAGAAATTCACAATATTGAATCTGAACTTTCGTCTGATACAATTTCACGAAAAAGAAAGAATCTGCTGAATGAAACTTTGAATGAAAGAAAAAAAGAACTGAAAAGTCTGAATGAGGAATACGAAAGAGAAAACAAGGAAGAAGTCGTCACCTGCGGATGCCTTGCTGTATACAACGATCAGATGATGGAAATATTCTACATGGGGAATCATCCGGACTATATGCGTACTTTTTCAAGTTATCTGATATGGTCAAAATGTCTTGATAAATGTGTTGAACTTGGAATCACTCATTGTTCCTTTGGTGGCATAGAAGGTACATTGGATGATGGTCTGACTTTATTCAAATCCAACTGGATTATGAATGTGGAAGAATATATCGGTGAATTCAACATTGTACTGGATCAACTGATTTATACAGCCTTTGACTCCATTTATCCGTCCTTATTAAAACTTGCCGCAAAAATAAAGGGAAGAAAATGACACATGTGTGCATTTGTCGTTTCATGGAAGCAGTGCATGGGGTAAAATAATGCCGTCTATGGAAAAGAAAGATAGAAAAAATTCATTACTGGTAGGCGGTCTGATCGGGACAGCCGGAATGTTCATCGCAAAGATGATCGGTCTGCTGTATTCCATTCCGTTGTCTTCCATTCTTGGCTCAGATATGCTGATGAGCTATTACGGAACAGCCTATCGTGTATATTCATACATTCTGAATGTGTTTACTGCAGGGATTCCGTTTGCGATCTGTACGATGGTCGCAAAATATACGGCTTTGGATGATAACAGATCACTTCTGAAGATACGAAAACTGTCGCGTACACTGCTTGCCTTGTTCGGTTTTTTCGGAATGCTGCTTCTGATGGCACTTTCCTATCCGCTTGCGAAAAATGTCTGTGGCTCTGATGATCCGGGTATCATGATCATGGTATTCCTTCTGCTTTCACTGGCTCTGTTTTTCGTGCCGATTCTTTCTGCTTACAGAGGTTTCTGGCAGGGAAGAAAGGAAATGGTGGAATATGCCATTTCTCAGTCATTCGAGCAGATCTTCCGCGTCGGATTCCTATTATCAACAGCCTATGTTCTTGTCTATACGCTGAATATGGATAGAACGTATGCTCTGTATGCGGCTGTTCTTTCCACTTCTGTTGCGGCAATTGCCGGTATTGTTCAGATTGTATATTTTGATAAGAAACATCTGAAACCGATTCGCAGCGATGCAAAAAATCAGACATTCCGTTCCGTAAAAAACAGGGAGCTGGCAAGAGAACTTCTGATCCTTGCCGGACCATACTTACTGACAAGTATGATCGGATATATCGATGATATTCTCAATTCAACTCTATTACCGATCGGATTACGAATGCATGGATACAGCAGTGGAGACAACAGTGTCATTCTGTCTGCATTCAATTACGTAGGAACAAAACTGTGCAGTATTCCCCAGATTCTATCTCCTGGTTTTGCGGCGGCATTGATTCCATATATTACAGAAGCAGTCACAAACAATGATCGTAAGAAGATCTCGTCCATGATGACTGAATGCATCGGCATTGTCTTTTTCATCGGTGCCTTCATGTCTGCCATCATTGCGATCTATTCCAAAGATATCTTTACAGTTCTGTTTTATACAAGCGATCTTGAACTTGCGTCCAGTGTTACAAGATGGATGGCAATTGAAGCTTTCTTTGGCACGATCTGTCCGATTGTCAGTTCATTAATGCTTGCTGCTGGTTTAAAAAAATCGGTATTACGCAGACATTTCGTGACAGCTGCTATAAAGCTTATTACAATCATACCTCTGACATATGTTCTTGGTTTCAGAGGAGCCATTATATCTTCTGCATTAGGTTATATATACTTCTATGTGGGAAATATGATTGAACTTGAGATCAGGTATGATATCTACTTTAGGAAACTGATTGCTAATTTCCTTAAAATAGCTGTTTCTCTGATTGTGGCATTTGGTGTTTCCCTTGGACTGCGTATCATCGGACTGGATGGAAGTCAGGGGACAAAGCTGGTCGCATTTGTAAAGCTTTGTGGTAATGGACTTGTGACAATGGTGGTGTACTTCGGACTGACGGAATTGCTGAAAGTACCGCATGCATTATTCCATCGTTCATTGATTTCCGTGATTACATCGAAACTGAAAAGAAGCTGAGATATGCTTCTTTTTTGGTGCCTCAGGCAAACGAAAACCGGATGAATATTCATCCGGTATCTTATGGCTGGGATAGAGAGATTCGAACTCCCGAAATGACTGGTTCAGAGCCAGTTGCCTTACCGCTTGGCTATATCCCAACAGCAATATTTATTATACGCATTTGACGAATGTATGCAAGTGTTTTTTGAATAAAACATGAAAAAGTTTCTGTTGAAAATACTGAGTATGCGTTGTATAAAGGTTTGAGAAAGAGTAAAATGGAACGGCAAAGGAGTAATAAACATGGCAATTAGAACAAGATTTGCACCAAGTCCTACCGGTTATATGCATATTGGTAATCTGCGTACTGCACTGTATGCGTATCTGGTTGCGAAGAAGGATCCGGAAGGTGTGTTCATTCTTCGTATTGAAGATACCGATCAGGGAAGACTTGTAGAAGGTGCTACAGATATTATTTACGATACAATGAAGGCATGCGGTCTGAAACATGATGAAGGACCGGATGTCGGTGGTGCATATGGTCCATATGTACAGTCAGATCGAGTCAGAAGTGGTCTGTATATGGAATATGCAAAGGAACTGATCAGAAGAGGTGGTGCACACTATTGTTTCTGTGATGAAGAAATGATTGCGGCATCTCGTGAACTGCAGGAAGCACGTGGAGAAAGCTTTAAATATGATGATCCATGTAAAAATCTGAGTATTGAAGAAGCTGAAGCAAGAATTGTTGCAGGAGAGCCATTTGTCATCCGTCAGACAATTCCTGAAACAGGTACAACATCTTTTGATGATGAAGTGTTTGGAAGAATTACGGTAGATAATGAAACTCTGGATGAACAGATTCTGATCAAGTCTGATGGTTTCCCGACATATAACTTTGCCAATGTTATTGACGACCATCTGATGGGCATTACAGATGTTGTAAGAGGTATGGAATATCTTTCTTCTTCTCCAAAGTATAACCTCATTTATGAAGCATTCGGTTGGGAAATTCCTCGTTATATTCATTGTCCGCCTGTTATGAAGGATGAACATTCCAAGCTGTCCAAGCGTAATGGCGATGCATCTTTCCAGGATCTTGTCGCAAAAGGATACCTGCCGGAAGCAATTCTGAACTATATTGCATTACTTGGCTGGTCTCCGAGTGAAGATCGTGAAATCTATTCTCTGGATGAACTTGTACAGGCATTTGATGTCAAGCATATTGGTACATCCGGTGCAATCTTTGATCCGGAAAAGCTGAAGTGGGTAAATGCAACATGGTTACGTGCAATGGATCTTGACTCCTATTATGCCCTTGTAAAGCCATATATCGATGAAGCAGTCAAGAGTGACCTTGATAAGAAGGCAATTGCCAAGGTTGTTCAGCAGCGTGCTGATACACTGGCAGACATTGCACCAATGCTTGATTTCTTTGATACATTCCCAGCTTATGATAATGATCTTTACAACAATAAGAAGATGAAGACAAATCCTGAGGTAGCACTGAATGCACTGACCCAGTGCCGTGAAGTACTTGCGGGAATTGATGAGTGGAAAGAAGAAACACTGCATACGGCATTGCTGGAACTGCCTAAGAAGATGGGCGTCAAAAACGGTATCGTTCTGTTCCCATTACGTCTTGCAATTACAGGAAAACAGTTTACACCAGGTGGTGCAATTGAAATTGCAGCAATTCTTGGTAAGGAAGAAACAATGAGAAGACTTGATCTTTCCATTGAACAGCTGTCTCGATAATCTTACACAGGCACATACTTGACTGTATGTGTCTTTTTCTGTTGTTTTTGTCAAAAATGATCCTTTCCATGACAGAATACATATTTGATTGTAAAATAAGTGAAAGGAAATTACGCATATGAAAAACATACTGACATTGGATCTTGGCAGAGGCTGGATCCGTTATGCTGTGACAACAGAAACACTGGATGTACTGGAGAGTGGTAAGGTACCAGTTGAAAGTACGACAGAACCGGAAGCTGTCTTTTCTCAGATGGAAATGCTTGGCAGAAAATATCATGATCGAGTGGAAGGTATCGCTTTAACGATGCCTGGCGTCATCGATACTGAAAATGGTATTGCATATTCTGGAGGAATGTACAGATGGGTCAAAGACATGGAATATGCAAAAATCATTAAGGAAAGAACCGGCTTACATACGGTTATTCTCAATGATGCCAAGGCTGCGGCACTTGCGGAAGTAGGCTATGGATCATTGAAAAAAGTAAAGCGGGGCGTACTTCTGATGCTGCTGGGAACAGGCATCGGTGGTGCGATTGTCAATGATGGAAAGATTGTCAATGGCTCACATTTTGCTGCAGGAGAGTTCTCGTATATGCCTGGAGATTATCAGGACCGGGAAGAAGGAGAAGACATGTTTTCAAGAGCCATGTCCATCAACCGGCTTGTGGAAATGGTAAAGCAGACAACCGGAAATGAAAATGTCAATATCATGAAGGTCATGCGTGGTCTTTCTCAACGTGATCCAAAAGTTGAGGAAGGCGTACGTCTTTACTGTAAAAGGCTTGCTTCATTTATCTATGCCATACAGTGTGTAGTAGATGTGGAACAGTTTTCCATTGGTGGCAATATCACAGACGAACCACGATTCATTAAGATGATCCAGGAAGCGGTACATGAACGATATGAGACAAACAAGTTCAAGGTGACCTTTGAACCTGTCATCTGTGGTGTATCCTTTCATGAGGATTCCCGTAAATATGGAGCTGTTCATCTGTTTTTGCAGATGAGCAGGGAAAGTGATCAATGATGGAAATACCATCCTTTCTGCAGCCTTATCTGAACTGTGACGCATTGATCCGTCTGAAAGGCATTGATATGAACTGTGGTGTACAGATGACTTCATTTCCACTGTTTTTCCAACGCAAAACAACAGACAGATATGATCACAGTCTGATCACGGCTTTATGCGCATGGCATTTTACCCATGATCGGATTCAGTCACTAGCATCTCTGTTTCATGATATCGCAACACCTGTCTTCTCTCATACTGTAGATTTTGCGGGTGGTGACTACATGATGCAGGAGTCAACAGAAAAAGGGATTGCAGAAATCCTGCAGAATGATTCAGGAATACGTACACAACTGAAACAGGATGGAATCCTGATCAAAGAAGTATGTAACTATCATATGTATCCGATCTGCGATAATACAGCACCAAAACTTTCCTGTGATCGGCTGTCGTATCTTTTGACGGGTATGATTGAGCTTGGATTTGGTACAAAGAAGGAAGCAGAGATGATCTTTGGTGATCTTTCAGTCGGGATGAACGAAACAGGAGAAATGGAACTCTGTTTTGGTTGTATCGATGTGGCATTGCTGTTTGCACAACGAGCTTTACAGTGTGGTATCATATACTCCTGTAGCTTTGATCGATATGCGATGGAAGAGCTGGCGCAGCTGCTCAAATCTGCTTTATCGCATCAGATACTGACCGTGAAAGATCTGTATACGACAGAAGATCAGGTCATACAGAAGTTAAAAAACAGTACTGTAGCGGATGCATGGAACAGATTCACGCAACTGTATGGAATACAGATGACAAAAACGCGAAAGGATGGATTTCTACAGGTCAAAGCGAAAAAAAGATATGTGGATCCATATGTGAGTGGAAAAGGAAGAATCAGCCAGATTGATTCATCGATGAACAGAAAGATCAGACTGTTGTTATCAGATGATCAGTCGTTTTATATCACAGGTTTATATAAAAATAAGGGAGAGAAATAACATGAGTGAAAAAGTAATTGTTGTTGCTTCAGGTAATGCAGGCAAGATCAGAGAATTCAAGGAGATTCTTGAACCATTAGGTTATATCGTCAAGGCACAGAGCCAACTGCCTGCGATTGAAGAAGTGGAAGAAACAGGTACAACATTCCATGATAATGCCATCATCAAGGCACAGGCGATCACAGATGCATTCGGCATCATGGCTGTCAGTGATGACTCGGGTCTGGAAATTGATGCTTTGGATCGTAAACCAGGTGTATACAGTGCCAGATGGCTTGGCCATGATACACCATATGACATCAAGAATGCACAGGTTCTGGATATGCTGAAAGATGTCACCAATCGTACATGCCGTTATGTATGCGCCATTGCGGTAACACGTCCTGGTGCAGAACCGGTTGTTTTTGAGGATTCAGTCGAATGTGTTATAGCACCAGAAGCAAGAGGCACCAATGGTTTTGGTTATGATCCGATCATTCTGTATGAACCGATGGGAAAGACAATGGCTGAAATGAGTAAGGATGAGAAGAATTCCATTTCTCATCGTGGCAAGGCTGTCAGAAAGTTTGAACAGTGGCTCAATGAAACAGATACTCATTAAAACTGCCTCTATCATCGCTTCCCTTTGTTTTCTTATTGCATTACTGATCACACTGGTGGATGTCATCTGCTTCAACAGATCATTCTTTGCGTATGAATATGAAAAAAGCGGACAGGCTGAAATCATCGGAATGAGTGATGAAGATCTGATGCATGCAACGCATGTGCTGCTGGATTACCTGCAGGAAAAAAGAGATGATATTTCTGTGGAAGCTGTCATTGATGGGGTAGAGACAATCGTATTCACCACAAGAGAATCCATGCATATGGAAGATGTCAGAGATCTGTATCAGGATGCACTGCGGGTAAGAAATATCACTGCTTTGATCTGTGTGATCACAGGTGCTTTCCTGTATGGGGTATGTGGTAAACAAAGGATGGAAGTCTATCAGGATGGACTGGAGAACGGATTATTTATGATGGGATGTTTTGTGATCTGTATCGGTGCATGGGCTGTACTGGACTTTTCTGAGTTCTGGATGGATTTCCATTATGTGTTTTTTGACAATGATCTGTTTTTACTGGATGCAACAAGATCTATCATGATCAACATGTTTCCGCAAAGCTTCTTCTTTGATCTTGTTGTTGCGATTATTGTCAGCTTTGGCGGAAGCTGTGGTCTTCTGTATTATGGCATCAGAAAACTGATCAAAAGGAGATGAACATGATCCATGTCGTTTTATATCAGCCGGAGATTCCGGCCAATACCGGTAATATCATGCGGACATGTGCTGCATTCAACTGCAGACTTCATCTGATTGAACCGCTTGGATTTTATCTGGATGAAAAACATCTGCGCAGAGCCGGTATGGATTATCTGCTGCAGGTGGATTACACGGTTCACCATGACTGGAACAGTTTTATGGATGGCAGAGTCGGTGCATTCTATTTTGTGACAAGGTATGGAAACAGAGTTCCATCTTCCTTTGATTACAGGAAAGATGATGAACAGGGTAAGGATATCTATCTTGTTTTTGGCAAGGAAAGTACAGGCATTGATAAGGAAATTCTGTATGATCATCTGGATCACTGCATCCGGATTCCAATGATTCCACAGGCAAGAAGTCTGAATCTGTCCAACTGTGTTGCCTTATGTGTATATGAAGTTCTCGACCAGCTTGGATATCCTGGTTTATCGTCTGTTGAGACCATCAAAGGAGAAGACTTTCTGATCAAAGAGCACATGGCTGGACAGAATCGCAGTCAATGATAGAATGCAGATGAGTAAGGGGGTATGATGTGTGATTGAAAACTTTTCCGATGCGATCGGTTTCTATGCAGTCGTATTTTTCGTACTGGCAGGCATCTACCTTCTGTTTGTTGTTTCCAGCCAGCATCACGAACAGCTTCAAAGAAAGCGGGAAGAAGCCTACTATAATCTGCTGGATGAAATTGGCAATGAATATGAGGAAGAAGAGGAAACCGATGATGTTTCCATTGAAAGTGAAAAGGAAGGAGAATCATCATGATTTTTGAACCAACAGCACCTGCTACAATTCCATCTGCGATCGGACCTTACAGTCCGGCATTATCTATCGGAGACTTCATGTTTATCTCCGGCCAGCTTGGTATGAAAGCTGAGTCAGGCACCTTATGTGAAGGTGTTGAAGCACAGGCAAGACAGGCTCTGGAAAATATGAAGGAGATTCTGAAAGCAAGAGGTCTTGAAATGAGACATGTTGTCAAGACAACGATCTTTCTTGCGGATATGAATGATTTCAATACTGTCAATGCAGTATACGGATCTTATTTTGAAGCACCATATCCGGCAAGAAGTGCCATTCAGGTGGCGGCATTACCAAAGGGTGCACTTGTAGAAATTGAAGCATTTGCAGTAGATACAAGAGCACTGGAAGTCATCTGTAACACACAGCAGTGTACATGTGGTTGTGGATGCAGCTGTCATGAAGACTGAGCATGTTTCATGTATTTTCTGGAAAGGAAATCATGCCAGGCTGATCTGCAGTGACGGAACGGTAAAAGATATTCTGGATTCACCCGTTACATGGCTTGAAAACCAGGTACTTGTCAATGGCAGTACATTACAGGGAAGAATTGATGCGTTCAGACAGTTACTGCACGTATCACAGAAGCCATGCATTCTGATTTCGGAAAGAAGTCAGCAGCTGTATTTTCCGACAAAAGGAGCAGATAATCCGGATTGTCAATGGTTTCTGTACCAGGATGTGACTTCTACACACAGAATCGACGAAGACCATACGTGTATTATTACTCGATCCGGTCTGCAGCTGCAGGCAGATGTCAATATCCGCACTGTAAGGTTACAGCTGAAACGCTGTGCTGCCTATCTGAATCTGATCAATCCTGTATAAGTTGTCCATTCCATGGGCAACTTTTATGATGACGGAAACCGGTAAACGCAGTAAAATAGTAAAGGTCGAATGATCCAAAGGAGGTGGTATTCATGAGTACAGGCAGTAATTCTACAATCTGTTCACAAGACGTGCCTATATCGTGCATGAATCACATTTTCGGAGGATATCAAACATGGAAGAAAAAGACCTTAAGAATCTGGAAAAATTCAGATCACTTTTAAAGGACAAAAAATTCTCTGCCTTACGCAGTATGGCACAGGATATGAATGTCACTGACATTGCTGTGATTCTGGAAACAGTGGAAGATGAGGACATGCTTAAGATGTTCCGTCTTTTCCCAAAAGAGCTGGCAGCAGATGTGTTTGCCCAACTGGAAGATGAATCTCAGCAGTACATCATTACATCTCTTTCCGATAAGGAAGCAGGTATCATCATTGATAATCTGTATGCCGATGATGCGGCTGACCTTCTGGAAGAAATGCCTGCCAGTGTTGTCAAGCGTCTGCTTGCCAATACAAGTGCAGCAACAAGAAAGGATGTCAATCATCTTCTGCAGTACCCGGATTCTTCTGCCGGTTCCATCATGACGGTGGAATTTGTGGACCTCAAGGAATCCATGACGGTTGCGGATGCCAAAAACAGGATTCGCGTGCTTGGAACAGATTCAGAAACAGTCAATGTATGTTATGTGCTCAATTCCAAGCGTCTGCTGCTTGGTACTGTTGCCTTACGTTATCTGATCATCCGCAATGATGATGAACTGATTGGTGACATCATGCATGAAGATGTTGTCAGCTGTTCCACATCCGATGATCAGGAGCATGTTGCACAGATCTTCAAGAAGTATGACTTTACAGCATTACCTGTCGTTGACCATGAAAACCGGATGGTTGGCATCATTACAGTCGATGATATCATGGATATTGTTGAACAGGAAACAACCGAAGATATTGACAGGATGAACGCCATCATTCCAAATGACAAACCATATCCAAAAACAGGTGTGTTTGAGACATGGAAGAAGCGTATTCCGTGGCTGTTGCTACTCATGATTTCAGCTACTTTTACCGGAAAGATCATTACTGGATTTGAAACATCTCTTTCCAAAATGGTCATTCTGACAGCATATATTCCGATGTTAATGGATACTGGTGGTAATGCCGGTGGACAGGCATCTGTTGAAGTTGTACGTGGTTTATCACTGGAAGAAATCAGTTTTGCGGATTTTGGAAGAATCGTATGGAAAGAGATCCGTGTAGGCATACTGTGCGGGCTGACGCTGGCAATAGCTGTATTCCTCAAGTGCATGCTGTTTGATGGCTTACAGCTGATGGTGGCAGGAGTTGTATCTTTAACTGTCATCTGTGCTGTCTTTTTTGCCAAGACAATCGCAAGCTGCCTTGTCATGCTTGTGTCAAGAACAAAGTTTGACCCTGCTGTTGTCGCATCCCCAATGCTGACAACCATCATCGATGCGCTTTCTTTGACGATCTACTTCGCAATTGCATCGACATTTCTGCCAATCTGAATACACTCGTTTCTTTATCTAGCGGAGTGTATGCTATAATCGTTGTGCAAGGGAGGATATCACATGATTGTTGTTTACACATCACCTGGCTGTGCATCCTGCCGGAAAGTCAAGCAGTGGCTGAAGGACAGGGACCTGCCTTTCATTGAGAAAAATATCTTTAAAACACTGTTGAATGACAATGAAATCAAACATCTTCTTTCCCGATGTGAAAACGGAAGTGATGATCTGATCTCAAAGCGTTCCAAGGTTATTCAGGATTCTGGAATCGACGTGGAAGACATGACAACCGATGAGCTCATCCGGTTCATCAAAGCCAATCCAAGCGTACTCAAACGTCCGATCATTCTGAATGAGACAAGTTTCCAGGTTGGTTACGATGAGGATGAAATCAGCGTATTCGTACCTGCAGACCTGCGCCATATCGCAGATCATTCCTGCAATGACGGATGTCCGAATTTCAAGGCATGCGGAAAGGTGAGACAGGCACAATAAAGAAGCTCCGGCTTCTTTTTTGTATGGTATAATACAGACATTATGAAAAAAGTACTCGTAGGATTATCAGGCGGGGTGGACAGTGCTGTTGCAGCCTGCCTTCTGAAAAAACAGGGATATGATGTGACATGTGCGTTCATGCGTAACTGGGATTCCATGGCGGAAGATGACTTTGCCGGAAATCCGACCATCAATGATCCGGTATGCCCACAGGAGGCAGACTGGATGGATGCGAAAAGCGTTGCAGATGCATTGGGATTACCTTTGTTAAGAATTGATTTCATCAAAGAATATTGGGATGATGTATTCCATACATTTCTGGAAGAATATAAAAAGGGAAGAACACCGAATCCGGATATTCTTTGTAACAGGTATATCAAGTTTGATTCCTTTATGAAGTTTGCACAGTCAAAAGGTTTTGATACGGTTGCGACTGGCCATTATGCAAAAATGGTACAGGAAAACGGTCATAACGTGATTGCCAAAGCGGATGATCGGAATAAGGATCAGTCCTATTTCCTGGCGGAAATCCATCGTGAGGTATTGGATCATGTGCTGTTTCCATTAGGTAACATTACAAAGCCGGAAGTTCGTGCGATTGCAGAAGAACTGAATCTTTCCATTGCGAAAAAGAAAGACAGTACAGGGATCTGTTTTATCGGAGAACGTCACTTCCGTGAGTTTTTAAGCAATTATCTGCCGATGAAACCAGGTGAGATCATCAATATCGCGGATCATCGGACAGTCGGCAGGCACCAGGGAGTCATGTATTATACGGTAGGGCAGAGAAAAGGTCTTGATATCGGCGGAATTGGACCGTTTTACGTCATCGGTAAAAATGTCATGACAAATCAGCTGTATGTAACAGATGAAGACAATCAGCACTGGCTGTACTCGGATGCCTGTCTTGTATCTCACGTCAATTTCCTTGCAGATCGACAACTTCCGATGCACTGCTGTGCAAAATTCAGATACAGGCAGGCGGATAATGAAGTGGATCTGCAGATGAATGCAGATGGAACACTTCTGGTGCGCTATCCCCAGACGATCCGATCAGTCACCCCTGGCCAGGAAGCAGTTTTCTATGATGGAGATATCATGATTGCAGGAGGCAGAATTGAAAAGGTATTCCGCAATGGTGAAGATCTGATGGAAACCATTGAACATACAATTCATCGAAAATAATCGGAAAGGAACGGATGATGATGGAGAATATACAGCAGATTACGGGTAAATTCACATTCATCCGTTTTCGTAATGATACAAACTTCTATAAGGTATGTTCTTTTCTGATTCATGATGAATCTGAAAAGACGATTACCGTAACCGGTATCCTACCGGAAATTGAGCTGGATGTACTGTATACGATTGCTGGAAAATATGTTGAGCATCCACGTTATGGGATGCAGTTTGCTGTGGAAACATTCGAAAAGCAGCTGCCTGACAGCCGTGAAGGAATCATCCGCTATCTTTCTTCTGTGCAGTTTTCTCATGTTGGGAAAAAGACAGCAGAAAAGATTGTGGACCTGCTTGGTTTGGACTGCATCTCCATGATTCGAAACGAGCCTGACATTCTGTATACGATCCCAGGATTATCTGATAAAGCCATTGTATCCATCCAGAATAACATTCAGGAAAAGGATGGCATGGAACAGCTTGTGCAGTTTCTCAATGTTCATGGAATCGGGATCCGTAATCTTGTCCGTCTCAATGCGGCATTTGGAAATCAGGCATTGCAGAAGTTAAAGGAAAATCCATATCGTGTCATTGAAGAATGTGATGGGATGGGATTTAAGACAGCAGATAAGATCGGCCAGGCACTGGGGATTGAAAAAGGGGATCATCGCAGACTCTATGCATGTCTGATTGACCTGCTGAATAATCTTACCATGGAACTTGGTGACAGCTATGTGACATGTGATGAACTTCGTGCGATGTGGAATAAAAACTCACCAAAATACATGGATGAGTTTGATGATCTGCTGGATGAAGCAGTGATGCACTCCTCCATTCATATTGAAGATGACAGAATCTATCCGATGGCACAGTTCAATGCAGAAGTGACAATCGCAAATACGCTACGCTGCTTTCCTGGTCAGGAAATGGAACTGTGTGATATGGATCTGATGCATGAATACCTGAAAAGCATGGAAACGGAAATCGGAATTACATATGATGAACTGCAGGTAAAAGCAATCGAATCATTCTTTCAACAACCGGTTTCCATCATTACAGGAGGCCCTGGTACCGGTAAGACAACGGTAGTACGGGCGTTTATGAAGCTGTTCCATAAAATGTATCCGAATGCTTCTGCAGTATGTGCTGCTCCAACCGGCAGAGCTGCCAAAAGACTGTGTGAGGTTACAGGTACACAGTCTACAACGATTCATTCATTGCTGAAATGGGATCTTGAAACAAATACATTCGGTAAGAATGAAACTGATCCTCTTGATGTGGATCTGCTCATCATTGATGAGTGTTCCATGGTCGATGCCTATGTCTTTTCTGCCCTGATGAAAGCAAGTACAAACATTCGTAAGATCTGTCTGATCGGAGATGAAGATCAGCTGCCAAGTGTCGGCCCAGGCTGTGTTTTGCGTGATCTGATTGCTTCAGGCAGATTCCCACTTGTCAGACTCAATCATATTTACAGACAGAAAGATGGCAGTGAAGTGATCACGTTAGCCCATGCGATCAGAAATGGAACCGTCAGATCTGCGGATTATCACAGCGATGTTCATTTTGTGCCATGTCGTAATGAAGTCATCAAGGATGCGATCCTGCAGATCGCAGGAAAGGCTTTACAGGAAGGATATTCCATTGATGAAATACAGGTGCTTTCACCGATGTATCGGGGAGCTGCTGGAATCGATGTTCTCAATAATGCCCTGCAGGCTGCTTTCAATCCAGCTGATCCTTCAAAACGGGAAGTACAGTCAGGTTATCGGGTGTTCCGCGAAAAGGACAAGATTCTGCAATTGAAAAACCAGCCGGATGATGATGTATATAATGGTGATATCGGAATTCTGGAAGAAGTGACATTGCCTCAGGAAACCGAAGACAAACGTCATGCACTGTTTGTCAACTATCAGGATAACATTGTCTGTTATCGCCCGGAAAACTTTGATAAGATTACGCATGCCTACTGTATTTCCGTGCATAAATCACAGGGTGGCGAATATCCGATTATCATCATGCCTTTTGTAAGAGCACATACGATCATGCTGTATCGGAAACTGATCTATACGGCATGCTCCCGTGCACGTAAGTCTGTCTGGCTTGTGGGGGATATGAACGCCTTTCTATCAGGCATTCAGATAGAAGAACGCCATGTCCGCAGAACAACGCTTCAGCACAGGCTGATTCATGGCAGCTGCCATGTCCATGCACTGGAAGAAGACGATTTTCCATTCTAAGCAGATGCTTTAATGTATCTGCTTTTTTCATGGCATTTTATGAAATACAGATCATCAAAAATGTATTCCTGAAACCGCTATCACACTTACATGAAACCAAAGGTGGATTTAAAATAGAGTGAAAAACTGAAGAGAGGATCGTATGAGAGCAGGACTTGATATCGGATCAACAACCATCAAAGGCGTTGTATTGGATGACGATGGTCAGATCATCTGGTCATCCTATGAAAGACACTACAGTCATATACTGGAAAAAACAGAAGAGATGTTAAGGCAGATCAGTAAAGCTGCAGGGGAGCAGCCATTGATCCTTGGTTTTTCTGGATCTGCAGGCATGGGAATTGCAGAGCATGCTGGAGTACCGTTTGTACAGGAAGTCTATGCGGAAAGAGTCAGTGCAGTAAAGCTGAATCCGGAAACTGACTGTATCATTGAACTTGGTGGTGAAGACGCCAAGATACTGTTTTTAAGCGGTGGTATGGAAGTCAGAATGAATGGAAGCTGCGCTGGTGGAACAGGTGCGTTCATTGATCAGATGGCATCACTTCTGAAAATGAAGCCGGATGAAATGGATGAGGCAGCACAGAAAGCAGAACGTCAGTATACCATTGCTTCAAGATGTGGCGTATTTGCCAAAACGGATGTACAGCCGTTAATCAACCAGGGTGCTGATCATAAGGATATTGCAGCAAGCATTTATCAGGCAGTTGTCAACCAGACGATCACAGGTCTTGCCCAAGGCAGAACCATAACAGGGAATATTCTGTATCTTGGCGGTCCGCTTACTTTTTCAAAGGCATTACGGGACAGATTTGATGAAACACTTGGTGTCAAAGGGATCTGCCCGGATCATTCCCTGTATTATGTTGCAATCGGTGCGGCCTTATACTGTGATCAGCAGATAGATATCGCAATTGTACTTGAAAAAATGAACAGCTATGAATCTGTCGGCTATGCATCCTTACCACCGCTATTCAGAAACAGGGATGAATACTGGCAGTTTCATAACAGGCATGCCAAAGCTGCCGTTACTCGTATTCCATTTGATGCATCTGTAAAAAGAATTCATATCGGTATTGATTCGGGATCCACAACGATCAAGATTGCGGTCATAG
The DNA here is from genome assembly GCA_945877405.1 of uncultured Erysipelotrichaceae bacterium. Classification (GTDB taxonomy): domain Bacteria; phylum Bacillota_I; class Bacilli_A; order Erysipelotrichales; family Erysipelotrichaceae; genus Bulleidia. The sequence continues at coordinate 16,244 of CAMCSA010000015.1, forward strand.
ATGATGATGGAAATCTGTTATCAGATGACTACCGCAGCAATGATGGCAATCCGGTACCGATTGTACGTTCTTTTCTGATGGAACTGTATGAAAAACATCCGGAAGTGATAATCGGCAGTGTAACCTGTACCGGGTATGGGGAAGAACTGATGCGTCATGCATTCAACTGTGATTATGGACTTGTAGAAACCGTAGCCCACTTTACTGCAGCATCCCATTTCATGCCAGATGTTGATTTCATCATAGATATCGGTGGTCAGGATATGAAATGCTTCCGGATTGAAGATGGCGTCATTTCAGATCTGTTTCTTAATGAAGCATGTTCTTCCGGCTGTGGATCATTTCTGCAGACATTTGCTTCTGCATTAGGGTATGATACACAGGATTTTGCACGTCTTGGACTGTTTGCTGAAAAACCGGTCGATCTTGGTTCCAGGTGTACGGTATTCATGAATTCATCCGTTAAACAGGCACAGAAAGATGGTGCATCCATTGAAGCCATCTCTGCAGGTTTGGCCGTTTCGGTTGTCAAAAATGCATTGTATAAAGTCATACGATGTGCCAATGTGGAACAGCTTGGCAGAAACATCGTTGTACAGGGTGGTACATTCTACAATGAGGCTGTATTGCGCGCCTTTGAAAAGGAAATGGGTGTCGAGGTCATCCGTCCGGATATTGCAGGACTGATGGGTGCTTATGGTGCTGCGTTATATGGAAGCAGAAAAGCAAGTAAAGAACATGTATCCTCACTCATCAGTTATGATGATCTTGTACAGTTCCATCATTCAACATCACAGATTACATGTCAGGGATGTGGCAACCATTGCCAGCTGACAGTCAATACTTTTGCTTCAAGACATAAAATGATATCGGGAAACCGTTGTGAAAAGCCGATCACAGGGCATCAGGTTGAACCATCATTGAATCTGTATGCCTATAAGCAGAAAAAACTGCTTGGATACAGTCAGATTCATGTTCCTTCCAAAGTGAAGATCGGGATACCACTTGTTCTTAACATGTACGAACTGCTTCCATTCTGGCATACATTCTTTACGGTACTTGGTTTTGATGTTGTCGTATCACCATTATCCAATCAGCAGATCTATGCGATGGGAACTTCCACAATTCCATCAGATACGGCATGTTTCCCGGCAAAACTTACCCATGGCCATATCGCATGGTTACAGAAACAGGATGTTGATCATATTTTCTATCCATGCATGTCATATAACGTGGATGAAGGGCTTGGAGATAATCACTACAACTGCCCGATTGTTGCCTACTATCCGGAAAATATCAGAGATAATATGGATGGTATGAATGAATCCTATTTCCTGGAACCGTTTCTGGATTTGTCAGATCGGGAAAAGCTGATGAGTCACCTGTGTGATTATATGAAAGAACACTTCCCATACCTGCATCGCTCCAGAATCATGCATGCAGTGAATCTGGCATATCAGGAATATGAGAATTATATGCAGGATGTCCGTTGTCAGGCAGATCGTATCATTCACGAAGCAAGAAGACAGGGAAAACACATCATCGTACTTGCGGGAAGGCCATATCACGTTGATCCTCTGATCAATCATGGTATTGATACAATGATTACAAAATATCATGCAGCGGTAATAACAGAAGACTCCATATCATGGAAAATGAAAAAGATGGAAACATCGGTACTCAACCAGTGGAGCTATCATGCACGACTGTATGCTGCTGCAAGATACTGTACAACCCAGATGGATATGGATCTGATTCAGCTTGTATCTTTTGGTTGTGGACTGGATGCCATTACTGCAGATGAAACTTCTTCAATCCTACATGCAGGCAATAAGCTGTATACGCAGATCAAGATTGATGAAATTACGAATCCTGGTGCAGTCAATATCAGAATCCGCTCTTTATTTGCGGCTGTGCAGGAAAGGAAGGAATCCCATGAAAGAAACCGGTTTTGAAATGAAAGATGTGAAAGAGTATACGATTCTTGTACCAAATATGGCATTCAATCAGTTTACACTGATTCAGGCAGCGCTTCTTTCAGAAGGGTATCATGTCGAGCTGCTTTCAACCGCTTCAGCTGAAGTTGCTCAGATGGGATTGCAGTACGTTCACAATGACACGTGTTATCCGGCAGTGCTGATCATCGGACAGTTTATTGAAGCATTGCGCAGTGGCAGATATGATCCTGATTCCACCGCACTTGCGATCACTCAGTCCGGTGGAGGGTGTCGGGCATCCAATTACATTAAACTGTTACGCAAAGCGCTTGACCAGGCTGGCTTTCACCAGATTCCTGTTCTTTCCTTTAACTTTTCGGGTTTGGAAAAAGACATGAGTCTGAAACTGACACCAAAGCTGATCGGAAAACTTGTTGCTGCAGTGGAATATGGAGATCTGATTGACGGTCTGTATCATGAATGTAAAGCATATGAAATCAATGAAGGTGATGCTCGGAATAAGACTGTGGAATGGCTGGATCAGGTATCTTCATGGCTGCTGGAAGAAAAGAACTTTCATATTCATGATATGAAAAAGATGTTTCCTGCCATTGTAAAAGATTTTACAAGAGTGCCAATAAAGCGTACGGAAAAGCTGAAGGTTGGAATTGTTGGAGAAATTTATGTCAAGTTTTCGCCGATCGGCAACCGTGATCTTGTCCATTTCCTCGAACAGCAGGATTGTGAAGTCAGGCTTCCTGGATTAATGGGGTACATTGAATACTGCATCGCCAATATGAAACTCGACAGTGATTTCTATGGAATGAAACCGATGCTGGGAAAGATCTGTGATCAGATTCTATCGATTGTCGATGGTCTTGGGACAACGGCTTCCGATGCACTCAAAAGTGAAGGATTTCATGGAGAAAGTTCATTTCGGGAAATCATGGAAAAACCGGAAGGTATCCTTTCACTTGGTGTGAAAATGGGTGAAGGATGGTTGTTGACAGCGGAAATGATTGAGCTGATCGAAAGTGGGTTCACCAATATCGTCTGTGCTCAGCCATTTGGCTGTCTGCCGAATCATATCGCAGGAAAAGGAGTCATCCGAAGAATCCGTGAAAAGTATCCACAGGCAAATATTACAGCAGTTGACTATGATCCATCTTCCACAAAAGTCAATCAGGAAAACAGGATCAGACTGATGCTTGCGGTAGGTAAAGAGAATCTGCAAAAATAAAAAGAGCGTGAGCTCTTTTTCATATGGATTTATCTTGTCAGGAGTGCCTGATCGTTACTGAATTCTTCTCCGGCAACTTCAGAAAATTTACGCATCAGATCATCAACTGTCAGCTTCTTTTTGTCTTCTTTGGCAGCTTCGAAGATGATTCTGCCTTCATACATCATGATCAGACGGTTTCCTGTAGCTATCGCATCTTTCATGTTGTGAGTGACCATCAAGGCTGTCAGATGCTGATCAGCAACGATCTGTTTTGTAATATCCAGAACTTTTTTTGCTGTTTTCGGATCCAGTGCAGCGGTATGTTCATCCAGAAGCAGCAGTTTTGGATTCTGGTAAGAAGCCATCAGAAGTGTGACTGCCTGACGCTGACCACCGGAAAGAAGGCCGACTTTCTGTGTGATGCGATCTTCCAGTCCAAGTCCTAAAATCTTTAATGACTCTCTGTAGTTTTCTGCTTCTTTTTTTGTAAAGCCCCAACGCAGAGAACGTGGTTTTCCACGTCTTGCGGCAAGCGCCAGGTTTTCTCCGATCTGCAGATCCGGTGCAGTTCCCATCATCGGATCCTGGAATACTCTGCCGATATATGGTGCACGCTTGAAGTCCGGTAAACCGGTAATATTGTTGCCATCAACAAGGATTGCACCTGAATCAACAGGCCATACACCTGCAATCGCATTCAGCATCGTAGATTTGCCAGCGCCATTACCACCGATGACAGTGACAAAGTCACCTTCTTCCATGGTCAGATTCAGATCTTTTAAAACATGCTTTTCATTGATTGTTCCAGCATTGAATGTCTTATTGACATTTTTCAATTCCAGCATTGCACACATATTACCTGACCTCCTTGAGCGAATTCTTTCCTGCTTTTTTGAAAGAGGCATGGGATACGGATTGCAGATATGGTACTGCAAGGAAGATAACGACGATGATTGCTGTCATCAGCTTCAGCATGTTGGAATTGATCTTCAGCCATAAAGCTACACAGACTACAAGGTAGTAGATGATACCACCGGATACGACAGATAACAGTCTGCCATAGAAGTTCATTCTTTTTTTCAGCAGCATCTCGCCGAATACTTCACCGACAATGACAGCCGCAAGACCGATGACAATCGCACCTCGACCCATGTTGATATCTGCAAATCCCTGATACTGCGCCATTAAGCCGCCAGAGAAGGCAACAAGGGCATTGGATAAGGCTAGACCAATGACTTTCATTGAATTGATGTTGATGCCAAGCGCTTTGGACATATCCGGGTTATTACCGGTTGCACGCATGGCAGAACCGTGTTCAGTACCAAAATACCAGTAAAGAGCAGATACAAGAGCAACCGCAATGATGACACCTGTGATCAAAGCGGCATTGATATAACGGGAAGAAACTGCCAGAACATAACGGTCAACACTGACTGCCTTGTTTGCGGAAAATCCCATGATCGCAAGATTGATGGAATACAGAGCAAACTGTGTCAGAATTCCGGAAAGAATGGCAGGGATACCAAGACGGGTGTGAAGGATGCCTGTAGTCAGTCCTGCAAGTAATCCGGCAACGGATGCGGCAGCTAGGGCAATCCAGCAGTTTGTACCACTTGTAATCAGCATGACAGCTACTGCACCACCTGTAGTAAAGGAACCATCTACAGTCAGATCCGCAATATCCAGCATGCGGAATGTAATATAAACACCAAGTGCCATGATACCCCAGATCATACCCTGAGCGATACCGGATGGGAATGTTCCAAGCAGTGTCATGACATTCAGACCCCCACGGGCCAGTAATATATGCATTTACTTTACCTCCATGTTCAACAGAAAGGGCATCGGGAAGATGCCCATACAATGCTATTGTAAACTTTTATTCAGCTGCTGTATAGTCAGATGGTACTGTAATACCAAGCTTTTCACAACGTGCTGCATCATATTTCTTGACAGGGGCACCGTAGTATTCAACCGGCATTTCGGAAACTTTTGCTTCACCACTCAGAATCTTTTCAGCCATCTTGGCTGTTGTTACACCAAGTTCATAGTAGGAGATGGAAAGAGTAGCGATACCACAACCTGTCATGATTCCTTCTTCACCAGCAATGATCGGTACACCTGCCTGAGAAGCGACAGCGTCAATTGCTTCCGTGCAGGATGCTGCTGTGTTATCTGTCGGGATATAAAGCGCATCGCTTTCTGCACATGCAGTTGCTGTTACCTGAGATACATCGTTGGAGTCAGCAAATGTATAAGCTGTTACAGTCTTTCCTGCCTTTTCCAGTTCAGCCTGAACAACCTTTGCCTGATAAACGGAGTTCGGTTCACCTGAACAGTAGAGAATACCGATGTTCTTTGCTTCTGGAATCAGTTCATCAAACATGGCTGCCTGCTGATCTAATGGGGCAAGGTCGGATGTTCCGGATACGTTTGTTCCGACTGTTCCATCAAAGTCAGCGATATCAAGTGCGGTACCATATTCTGTAACAGAAGTACCTAATACCGGAATTGTGGATGTTGCGGAAGATGCTGCCTGTAAAGCTGCAGTTGCATTTGCCAGAATCAGATCTACTTCTTCATTGACAAGAGAAGTAGCGATGGAAGAGCATGTAGCTGCTTCACCGGCTGCATTCTGAATGTTGAAGTTTTCATCAGTCAGGCCAAGGTCTGCTTTCAGTGTTTCAACAAAGCCCTGTGTAGCTGCATCCAGTGCCGGATGAGTAACAAGCTGGATGACACCAATCATCAGATCACTGTTGTCCTTTGTGGAAGTGGTGGAAGTTGGTGTGGAAGCTGCAGAGCCTCCGACAGAACATCCTGCCATAGTGGCAGCAAGGCCAAGTGCTGCCATCCTCTTCATAATTTGTTTCATTTTTTACACTCCTTTGTAATATTTTTCAGATATGTCTAATTCTATTCCTTTTCAGTTGTGCACGCAACGAAAACATTTCTGTTTCTCTGTAAATCATAAAAAATACAATGAAAATGAAAAACATGTTTTCATTTTGATAAAACGTGGTAAGATATAGCAGAAAACGAAGAAAAAGACGAGTAGTACGGTTGACGTTGCTCAGAGAGAGGGATCAGGTGAAAGCCCTTGAACCAATGCCGTATGAAGCTGCTTTGGAGTGCAGCCAATCCCTGCCGCAGATCTGCGTTACAGATACAATTAAGGTGCATGTACATACTGTACATGAATCAGGATGGTACCGCGTATATTACGTTCCTGTTAGCAGGAACGTTTTTTATTGTTGATGGAGGTTAAAAACTTATGAATGAAAAGAATCTGACAGGAAATCAGATCCGCCAGATGTTCCTTGATTTCTTTGCTGAAAAAGGATTCATGATTGAACCAGGCGCATCTTTGATTCCACATGATGACCCGACACTGTTATGGATCAATGCTGGTGTATCCGCACTCAAGAAGTACTTCGATGGAAGTGAAAAACCGAAGAGTCCAAGAATTGCCAATGCTCAGAAGTCCATTCGTACAAATGATATTGAAAATGTTGGTAAGACAGCACGTCATCATACATTCTTCGAAATGCTTGGTAACTTCTCGATCGGTGATTATTTCAAACAGGAAGCAATTCCATGGGCATGGGAATTTCTGACAAGTGAAAAGTGGATCGGTTTTGATCCAAAGCGTCTTTATGTCACAGTTTATCCGGATGATGAAGAAGCTTATGATCTTTGGGTCAAGACAGGTATGATTGAATCCCATATCCGTAAGTCTGATGACAATTTCTGGGAAATCGGAAGAGGACCTGGTGGACCTGATACAGAACTGTATTATGACCGTGGTGAAAAGTACGATCCGGAAGGAATCGGAGAAAGACTGTTCTTTGAAGATATCGAAAATGACAGATATGTCGAATTATGGAACATCGTATTCTCTCAGTATGACTGCAGACCTGGTGAAGTTGATCGGAGCCAGTACAAGGAACTGCCACAGAAGAATATTGATACAGGTATGGGTCTGGAAAGACTTGTATGTATGGTGCAGGATGGTGAAACCAACTTTGATACAGACCTGTTCCTTCCAGTTATTCATGAAACGGAAAAGTATGCAAAGCATTCCTATGATGAAAAGGACTACAAGATGGCATACAGAGTCATTGCCGATCATATCAGAACAGTCACATTTGCAATTGCGGATGGTGCAATGTTCTCCAATGAAGGCAGAGGCTATGTCTTAAGAAGAGTCTTAAGAAGAGCAGTACGCTTTGGCATCAGACTTGGTATTGAAGGTGCATTCATGTACAGACTTGTGTCTGTTGTTGCTGAAAACATGAAGGCATACTATCCATATGTATGTGACAAGGTATCTTTGATTGAAAGACTTGTTCGCAATGAGGAAGAATCCTTCCACCGTACACTTGCCAATGGCGAAAACCTTCTGAATGAAGCACTCAAGGCACATGCAGATACGAAGATGCTTCCGGGTGAAGTTGTGTTCAAACTGTATGATACATATGGATATCCGAAGGAACTGACAACAGAAATTGCGGAAGATGCTGGTTATACCATTGATGAAGAAGGCTTCAACCGTGAAATGGAAGCACAGAAACAGCGCGCAAGAGATGCCCGTGGGGATCTGCAGTCCATGCATGGTCAGTCTGCTGATCTGATGGACTTTACAGAAGAATCTGTTTTCACAGGTTATACAGACAGCACATGTCATGGTAAAGTCATCGGTTTATTCAAAGATGGTGAACGCGTATCACAGCTGGATGGAGAAGGCGACGTTATTCTCTCTTCTACCTGCTTCTATGCTGAAAGCGGTGGTCAGTGTGCTGATACAGGAAGGATCTGGAATGATTCCTTTAAGGCTGTCGTATCCGATGTACAGAAAGCTCCTCATAAGCAGCCGATGCATCATATTACAGATGTTACTGGTGTGATCCGTGAGGGGGATGAAGTAGATGGTGAATATGACTTTGCAGCAAGACAGTCAACACGTGCAAACCATTCTTCCCTGCACCTGTTGCAGGCAGCATTGAAGGCTGTGCTTGGTGACCATGTTGCCCAGGCTGGTTCCTATAACTGTCCGGATTATGCAAGATTTGACTTCACACATTTTGAAAAGCCTACTGATGAACAGTTACATGAGGTCGAAAGAATCGTCAATACACAGATCTGCAACTGTCTGCCTGTTACAACAGAAGTACTCTCTTTAGAAGATGCGAAAAAGACAGGAGCAACTGCCTTATTTGATGAAAAGTATGGCGACACGGTCAGAGTTGTTTCCATGGGTTGCTTCTCTAAGGAATTCTGTGGTGGTACACATGCCTCCAACACATCTGATCTTGGCTCTTTCAGAATTCTTTCCGAAGAATCCATCGGTTCTGGTGTACGCAGAATCACATGCCAGACAAAGATGAAGGCATATGATGCATTCAAGGAAGAAGAGGATTACCTCAATTCTGTTGCTGCAATGCTGAAGATGAAAAACTGGGAAGGCCTGAAAGATAGAGTGGAAAAGCTTCTGGAAGAAAATGCAGCTCTTAAAAAACAGGTGGCAGAGGCTGCTAATAAGGCAATGGCATCGGAAGCAGATTCCTATCTTTCCAAAAAGGAAGAGATTAATGGTATTCCATGTCTTTTCGTTAATCTCAAAGACAAAGATCCAAAGGGACTCAAGGAATTTGCGGAAACATTACGTAACAAGATGAACGGTGGTTTTGTCTTTGTTTCCAATGAAAACCAGGGTAAGGTCACATTCGTATGTGCTTCATGCAAGGAAGCAATTGCCAAAGGCATGAAGGCAGGCGATCTTGTCAAGAAGGCTGCACAGGTATGTGGTGGCAATGGTGGAGGAAGACCGGATATGGCGCAGGCCGGCGGTAAGGATCCATCTGCTATTGCAGAAGCTGTTGCTGAAGTAAGAAAGGCAATTCAGGGCTGATGTTTCAGGACATACTTGAAAGAGTATGTCCTTTTGTCGATATGTGACACATTTTTCACAACCTTGATGACACATTCCACACAAAATGATGTTAAAATAGTTTGTATCAGGCAGGAGGTAAAAGATATGAACATGCATGAAACAACCGAAACTGTCAGTTTTAATTCTGAACAGATCAGACGTGAAAACATCAAAGAGATCATGAAACATGTAGAACAGGCATTGAATGAAAGAGGATATAACGCAATCAATCAGCTGGCTGGATATCTGATCTCAGCAGATCCTGCCTACATTTCTTCTCATAACAATGCCCGTGCGATCATTCAGTCTGTAGAAAGACACGAAATCATTGAGGAACTGGTACGTTTCTATCTTGAGGAACACAGATGACAAAATATCTGGGACTGGATTTAGGCAGTGTGACATGCGGCATCAGCTGGAGTGAAACCGGCTTCATCGCATCAACTGTAAAAACAATCCGTTTTCCAAGTGACGATTATGATACTGCCATTGAAATGGTAGAACAGATCGTTGCGGAACGGAAACCGGATGTCATAGTGCTTGGATTGCCACTTCTGGAAAACGGGGATATTGCCGAGCGTGCTCAGATCTGTCTGGAATTCGGACGGGCACTGGAAGTGGAAACCGGCATTCCTGTAAAAATGCAGGATGAACGCAATACGACACAGGAATCAGAATCCATTCTTCTGGAGGCGGATGTCTCAAGAAAAAAAAGAAAGAAAAAGATTGATCAGCTTGCTGCTGTTGCTATTCTGCAGCGGTATCTGGATCGTCAAGCAAAATAAGAATGCTTCACAAACTCCATTGTGGAGTTTTTTCATAAAAAATAAAGGAAACAACGACTCTTTAGAGTCGGTTTGACTATCCCTGATTTTCGATGTATCTCTCAATCGTTTCTTCTGATACGTTACCTGTACTGCATGCAGAATATCCGTTTGTACATAGGATTCCTCTTCCAAAACCATAGCTTATTCGGCACAAGTATCCTAAGGAATTCTACAGTATAATAACAGTATTGAAGGAGAACAGAATGGTTGATACTGTTAAGACAATGAAACTGCACATTCACATGAATGACACTGATATAAGCTCTGTGAAACATATGACAGAGCAGTATCGTCTTGCCTGTAATTTCGTGTCCCAGTATATCTTTGACCATGACTTTCCGATGAGTTCTGTAACTCTTAGTAACAGACTGTATCAGACAATACGTTCTGAGTTTGGATTGAAGTCACAGATGGCACAATCCGCAATACGAACCGTGACAGCCAGATACGATGGGATCAGAACACAGATGAAGGAAAAGCCATATAAGTTCAAGGATATCTATACGAACAAGTGGTACTGCGTCTACCGGAATCTGGACTGGTTGCAGAAACCTGTTCTGTTTTCCAGACCACAGGCAGATCTTGTCAGAAATAGAGATTACAGCTTTGTAACAGATCAAAAGACGAATACAACATATCTATCCCTGAATACATTGGATGGCAGAATCAAAGTAACTTTTGATGTACCTGCATGTTTCAGTGATTACTTTGATGGTACATGGTCATTTGGAACAGGAAAGATTGTATCATTGAAAGATGAATGGTACTTTCACATTCCTGTGACAAGAAAGAACGATACTGAATTTGACAAAGATCAGGTGAAGCATGTTGTCGGTATTGATCGTGGTCTTCGTTATCTGATGACAACATACGATGAGAACGATCAGACTTCTTTCTATTCTGGTGAAGCGGTATGCAGGAAAAGAGAAAACTTTAATAAAGTCAGAGCTGAATTACAGTCTAAAGGTACAAAATCACACAAAACGTGCATTGAAACGTATTTCAAAACGAGAGAACCGTTGGATGAGCGATGTCAATCATTGCCTGTCAAAGACACTCGTGGATACATACGGAAGCAATACGCTGTTTGTGATGGAAGACCTGACGGATGTCAGCTTTGATGAAAACCTGAGAAACCGTAACAGTAAACAGCGTAATGAATTACGATCATGGTCGTTTTACCAGCTGGAACAGTTTCTGACATACAAAGCAGAAGAAGTCGGTTCTAAGGTTATTAAAGTATCACCGGAATACACATCACAAAGATGTCCAAAGTGTGGAAGAATCCATAAAGCCAATAGAGACCATGATTCACATCTGTATACATGTGACTGTTGCGGATATCAGGCTAATGACGATCAGGTTGGTGCTATGAATATTCAGTTGTTAGGAACATTATGGATTTCCGGTAATGAGAATCCGAAGTTCAGAATATCTGAACAGGAAAAAGCAATCAAAACAACCAGTTAGAAAAACATTTCAATACGGGTGTCCGTCAATCACCCGACGAGTTGCAACAGTCCTCTGTACCGAGGGAGACGTGAATCGTCTAATATGGGAGCATTACCTTGTAATGACGTTAGGACCATATGAGTGAGTTACAAGCCTCGACTCTTTAGAGTCGGGGTAATTGACTTCCCGGATGGCTCTTTTCTGTACTTCAACTTTCTGTTAAAATAGTTCCATATAAGCATTGTTTTTATCATGCAGCAGGAGGTCGTATGAGTGAAAGTAATACAATGATCATCACAGATGAAAGCGGTCAGGAAAGAGAAGTTGAAATTCTTCTGACATTTGAAGATGAAAATACAGGACGCAGTTTTGTTCTGTTTACAGATCCACAGGATTCCGAAGGTAATGTATATGCTTACCGTTATGATGAAGATGGCAATCTGAATGAAGTAAGTGATGAAAGTGAATGGGAAATGTGCCAGGAAGTACTTGGTGCATTTGCGCAAGAGGATGATGAAGATGAAGCGTGATGGCGACATTGATCTTGATGAACTCGATGAACTTCCTGATGTAGTGCTTGGTGAAAAGACAAGAGCATTACGTGTTGAAAGAGAAGGTGGACGGATTCATTTAAAGGAAACAGAAACTGTCAAAGAAGATATTCCGGAAGAAAAGGAAATGCCGGAAGATTTTCAGTTTACAAGATCTCTGGATGCACGTAGAATTGCGGAAGAATTGAAAAAGCAGGAAGAAGCGGAAAAACTGCAGGCTGAACGTGAAATGGAAAAGGAGAACATTCCTGTTAAGGATGAAGCTGAAACAGAAATCATCCCTTCTCCAATGTCACGCATGGCACGCAGAAAAAAGAAAAAGGAAAAGACAGCTGAAGTCAATGAAACTGCACAACAGGAAACCGTTGTCATTCCAGAACAGAAACAAGAGAAGAAAATTCCAGAAGTGAGTGAAAACCAGGCAGAAGAAACACAGGATGATATCGCTGTTGAAGTTCCTGCTTCCATCATTGATGATGATCCGTCTGTGGATGATGAACTGGCGAAACTGTTTATCGGCGATGATGAATCACATACAGCAACCAATGCGATGACATCGGTTGTGGAACGGGGAATGAGTGAAACTGCAACAGCACAGACAGAAACACAGCGTGATGTGGTATATGAAGAAGACACACAGACACAATCACAGCTAGTCTATGAAGAACAGTCGATTCGGAAAGTGAAAAAGAAAAGAAGAAAACGTTCTGCTTTACATACACTGATTGTCATGCTGTTATGTGTACTGCTAGTATTGCTTGGATGTGGATGTTATGGCATCTGGTCTGGCATGCAGCCATCTTCCTTCAATGGGGGACAGGTTACAGTTACAGTAGAAGAAGGCGAATCACTGAAATCAGTATTAGCAGAACTTGAACAGAGATCTGTTATCCGCAATGATCAGCTTGCCTATCTCTATGCAAAGCTGAAAAAGCACGACAGTTATACAGCTGGGGAACATGTTTTTTCAACAGATATGACTCTTGATGAGGTATTTGAAGAACTGGCACGTACAACCATGGATGAGAATACTGCAAGAGTGACAGTCATTGAAGGTGACTGGGCAAAGGACATCGCCGCAAGGTTTGCTTCTGTTACCAATGTGAGTGAAGAAGAACTTCTTTCCTTATGGAATAATGCAGACTGGATCCGCTCACAGATGGAATATTATCCATTCCTGACAGAAGAAATGTTTGCAGATGGGGTCAGAATCTATCTGGAAGGATATCTGGCTCCGGATACATATGAAATCTATCGGGATACAACTGCAGAAGATATTACAAAAAAGCTTCTGGATCAGTCTCTTGTTGTATATCGTGGCTATGAACAGGCGATTGCGCAAAGCGGTCGTTCCATTCATCAGATTTATACGATGGCAAGTATTCTGCAGTATGAAGCAGGTACAAATCCGGATGACCTGGCAAAGGTTGCTTCCGTTTTCTATAACAGACTGGATGCTGATATGACATTGGGATCTTCTGTTACTGTCTGTTATGCCATTGACTTTGATAAACAGACAGATGGCTGGCAGGCATGTGAAATGAATTCTGATTTTGATTCCCCATACAATACATATATGTATGGCGGACTGCCTCCAGGAGCAATTGAAAACGCCGGTTCACTTGCGATCTATGCAGCAATCAATCCTGCAGATACGGATTACTACTACTTCATGGCAGATGTATGTGGAGATGGCACTGTGTATTATGCAACGACACTGGAAGAGCATAACGCCAACGTCAACACATATCTTTCCGATATTTCCAATGGCTGCAATTGAAAGTTCATGTGTCTATCTCATCCAGGATGACAGATGGCTGATGTTATTGCGTAACAGAAAACAGCAGGACATCAATCATGGAAAATGGATCGGAATCGGTGGTAAAAGGGAAGAAGGAGAAACGATGGAGCAGTGTGCCATCCGTGAAACCCTGGAAGAAACAGGTTTGCATATCCATTCCTTATGTGTTGCAGGAGTTGTAGAATTCCATCAGGAAGGGATTGAAGATGAAACCATTACAGTGTTTACTTCTTCCGATTTTTCCGGAACAATGCATCCATGTGATGAAGGGACACTTGCCTGGATTGCAAAAAAAGACATATTAAATCTGAACCTGTGGCCGGGGGATCGCATCTTTCTTTCCAGAATGATGGAAGGGAAGGATCTTCCATTCCATCTGTTATTCGTCTACGACACGTCAGGTACACTGATTGATATAAAGGAGAATCATTCATGAAAAAGCCTCTGATTATAGGAATTGCGGGTGGTACAGCATCCGGTAAGACTTCCATTTCTCATCATATTCAGGAAATGTATGATGATGTGACAACTGTACGGATCATCCGCCAGGATGACTATTATAAAGATCAGTCTGATAAGACGATGGAAGAAAGAGTTGCGACAAACTATGACCATCCATCTTCGATTGATACGGATCTGCTTGTTGCACATGTCAACAGTCTGATCCAGGGTGAGACAATTGAAAAGCCTGTATATGATTTTGTGGAGCATAACAGATCCAACATCACAGAAACATGCAGACCAAGTGATGTTCTGATTCTGGAAGGCCTGTTTGTTCTGCAGGATGAAAGGGTCAGAGAACTTCTTGATATCAAGGTGTTTGTAGATACGGAAGCGGATATCCGTTTTATCCGCAGACTGTTAAGAGATGTACAGGAAAGAGGCAGATCCATGGAATCGGTTGTCAATCAGTATATCAGCACCGTAAGACCGATGCATGAATCCTTTGTGGAACCAAGCAAAAAATATGCGGATATCATCATTCCGGAAGGTGGCTCCAACACGGTTGCGATCGATCTGCTGATCACAAAAATCAGTAGCATCATCCATCACACGATGCTATAATGGTACAGCTTGAAACTGTTAAAGTAAGGAGATTTTATGGCAAACAACAACATTACATATGTAACTGAAGAAGGTCTTGCGAATCTGCAGAAAGAATATGATAACCTGGTCCATGTCGAAAGAGAAAAGGTAAAGGCTGAACTTGCGGAAGCAAGATCTCAGGGTGACCTTTCCGAAAACGCTGACTATGATGCCGCAAGAGAAAGACAGTCCGAAGTCGAATCCCGTATTGTCGAACTGGAAAACATGCTGCAGCCAGGTCACTATGAAATCATCCGTAAGGGTGACAAGAAGGAAGTGAACCTTGGTTCTACAGTCAGACTTGAATTCATGGATACACGTGAAGTTGAATCTTATACAATTGTCGGTTCAACAGAAGCTGACCCATTAAACGGAAAGATTTCCAACGACTCTCCGCTTGCTGCTGCCATCATGGGTGCCAAGGCTGGGGATGTTCGTGAAGTTAATGTCCGTAACCCATATAAGGTAACAGTCATTTCCATTGACTGAGAATCCTTATACAGCAGAAAGTTCAGATTCTGCTGTTTTTTTTGTATGGTTTTGAAATTCTGCGTGTATATGTACATGTAAGGGAGGAAACCATATGAAACAGTTATTACTCATATTCATCATGATACTTCTTGTTGCAGGTGTGGACCTGTATGCCGGACACCTGAATGACAGCAACCATGACACGATTACCGTAACAGTGGAAGGAGAAGTGGAACAGCCAGGCAGCTATGAACTGCCTTTGTATGCAAGCCTTTCTGATCTGTTACAGCAGTGTGGAACAGGAAGTGATGCAGATCTTTCCGTACTCAATCCACAGATGATTCTTAAAGATCATGACATGATTGTCATTCCATCCATCTTACAGGATGAAAAACGGATTTCCATCAATACAGCTGATGCTGATACGTTATGCCAGCTGGATGGGATCGGTCCTGCTACAGCACAGAAGATTATTGACTACAGGAATGAACATGGATTATTTCAGAGTCTGGAAGAACTCATGAATGTCAAAGGCATCGGACAGTCCAGGTTTGAAAAGATCAGAGATCGGATATGTCTATGAAATCGCTGTTCCGTGATGCGATTGCTTTAGCGTTACTTCTTGTACTATTCTGTATCGGTAAAGACAACCTGCCCTGGATCAGTGTTCTGATTGTTTGTATCATCTGGCTGTATCGGAATCGGGACTGTTCTGTCATTGCTGTGGCAACTTTGATGGCAGTGATCTGTATCCCAAGATGGTCATCCGCAATGCCACAATGTACCCAGGCAGAAGTGATTTCCGTATCTGCTTCTTCTGCCACTTTGCAAAATGGCAGACAAAGATTTACAGTATATACCGATGAAATGCTCATCCCGGATCAGATCTACAGTTTTGATGCATGTTTTGAACCGGTTCAGAGTTCTTCTCATTTCTTCACATCTTCCTATAGTGATTATCTGAAACAGCAGGGTGTGTATTGGAAACTGACCAGTCAGAAACTGACACTTCAAAAAAAGAAGACTACAGTGCGAAGCATACTGTATGAAAAGATACTGGAAACCGATGATGACAGCAGAACCATTTATCTGCGTACATTACTCAATATCACAGAAAAGGACATCCCGTATTCCTGGCTGGACCTGTATGGTTTTTCATTCAGCGGGATCATTCTTGTAACAGATGGACTGCTGAAATACATGGCAGATCAGAAAAAGCGTACAATCATCCGTATTGTGCTGGAACTGTTTCTGTATACTGCTTTTGCATGTCCTTTGATCATCCTGCTCCATCTGTGCAAAGATGTTCTGCAACTGACAAGCCTGGATCGGTATGGCAGATGTGGCTGGAGTCTGATCATTCCATTACTTGTCAGTCCTTATGCATACTGCAGTATGGCATATATCATTACTGCAGTTTATCGGATCTGTTCTGTATGTATGGACCGTCATACTGTATGGCCTTATGTATTGACTTTGTGTGCCAATGCATCGATTTATGGGAAGTCGTATCCATTGCTGAATCTGCTGTATCGCAGAATCATGGTGCTTTCGGGTCTGATATGGTATATCAACATCATATGTCTTTTTGCCGGTATTCCTTTATATATGCCGCTTTATGATGGTATACAGCTGATTATTTCCGGATTGCAGAAATGCTGTCTTATCGGATCGATCAAAGGGGCAGGGTTCTTCTTTTTCGCAGTGTTTCTTTTAACATTCCGTCACCACACATACTTTGACCGCATTGTTTTAGTGACATATGTGATCTTTACATTGACAGGTCTGTTTCATCCGTTTATGGAACTGAGCTTTATCAATGTCGGACAGGGGGATGCAATCCTTGTACGTGCTCCTTTTGCCATGGCAGATATCCTGATTGATACGGGAAAGCCATCGGCATTTCAGACAGTGGATACGTTTCTGAGCGCCAAAGGCATTACCAAACTGGATGCCATGATCATCACCCATCCAGATGATGATCATGCCGGAAATATGGAAGCAATCATTCAGAAGTATCATCCAAAGCAGATCATAACCGAGCATGTCAGCTCGTTTACTGTCGGACCGTTTGTGTTCTATGATCTCAACACGATTTCAGATGAGAATGAAAATAGAAGTTCAATCATGAACTGGTTTACATTCAATGGGATGAAAGTCATGTTATGTGGCGATGGAGATGAAACAAGTGAAGAAACAATTGTCCGTACATATGGATCATTGGATGTGGATCTGCTGAAAGTCGGACATCATGGTTCATCAACATCTTCAAGCGATCTTTTTCTGGATGCACTCAGACCGGAAACGGCTGTTATCAGTGCCGGAAATCCATCTTTGTACCATCATCCTTCTCAGATTACGGTTCAAAGGCTGTTATCCCGTCATATCCCATATGTCAACACATATGAAAAAGGGGATATTACGATTGTTGCGATATGGAAGTGGAATATCCTGATGACATCTGATGGCATGATCAGCATCCTTTCCAACAAGGACATTGACTGATACAATAGTAATGGTAAAGAGGTAATCAATATGTATTATGATCCATTTTTCATAACGGAAATGACCCGTATGGTCATCGGCATTACTGTATTCACTGTTGTATTTGTACTGGGACTTTCTGTGATCGGTAACTGGCTGATTTTTTCAAAAGCAGGAGAACATCCATGGGCTGCTCTGATTCCGTTTTATAACAGCTATGTTCTGCATCGGATGACATGGGGGCAAGGATGGATGTTTCTGATTCCGATTGTACTTGGAATGCTTTGTACAGAAAGTTTTTTCGGGACTGTCTGTTCCTTACTGCTGATTGTATTCCATGGATTGACATCCTATAAGCTGTCATTGTCTTTCGGATATGGAATCGGTTTTGCGATCGGTCTGTTTTTCATTCCTTTTCTGTTCCGTCTGATCATCGGATTATCGGATCGGGCATGGTTTGGTATCCCGTTAGATGGAATGACCTATGAAGATCTGAAAAAAAGATTGATCAAAGTAGACCGTGATCACATGACATTCCATAATCCGCATGACGATTTTACGGAATGAAAAATACCATCCTTTCAGATGGTACGCTCACAAAGACTGTATGCTCCATACAGGCCAGCCTGATTTCCCAGACTGGCTTTTTGGATGGATACGCCACGGAATCCTGGAATCAGATATGAATGGATCATTTCTGAAATCCCATCAAAAATAACATCCTGTTCCATGATGCCTCCACCAAGAATGGCAACAGGAACATTGTAAAGGTGGATGAAAGAGCAGATTCCCAAAGCAACCTTACGCTGCCATGAATTGAGGCAGGAATGGATCAACGGGTTATTCAGTTTTTCCATGATATCCTTTCCGTTTGTGATGGAAGGATCAACTGTTTTTGCCTGATTGACTAGAGCTGTTACGGATGCATCTGCTTCATAGGATGATTTCCATGGATCATCATCGATGATGGAAGAAGTCAGCATGCCACCGATCATGATACCTGCGGATGGACCGGTTCCATGATATGGCCTGCCGCCAATGAATAATGTGCCACCAATTCCTGTACCGAATGTGACAAGCAGGAAATCATCTGTCTTTTTCCCTTTACCAAAGTGATATTCTCCAAGCCCAGCACACACGACATCATTTTCAACATGGACGGGCACATGCAATGCAGACTCAATGATGGATGCAACAGGCATGCCTGTATAACCTGGCATGTTGTCGTTGGCGTAGGCAATCGTTCCATGTTCTGATTCAACCTGGCCACATGTGCTGATGCCGATTGCTTCAATGTCATTGAACTTTTCTGCATGTCTGATGACATTCTGGATGACAGAAGTTGCACCTTCTTTGGCGCGTGTTTCAAATGTATCCACTATTTTCAATTCGCCATGATCAAATAATCCAGCCTTGATGGCTGTGCCGCCAATATCATAGGTTAACACTCTCATATCATTTCTGTAATGCATCGACAAAGCGCTTTGTGATAACCTGAGGTCTTGTGATCGCTGAACCTACTACAACTGCCCATGCACCGAGTTTCATTGCTTCTGCAGCAAGTTCTGGTGTATCCAGATGTCCTTCAGCAATCAATGGTGTTTCAAGCTGTTGTGCCACTTTTTGCATCAGCTGTAATGGCAAAACTGCTTCTTTGATGGAAGCTTCCGTATATCCGTTCATTGTTGTTCCGATCAGATCAAAGCCAAGCTGACTTGCATGGATGCATTCCTGCATGGTAGAGCAGTCAGCCATCAGAAGCTGATCCGGATAAGCAGCTCTGATCTGATGGTAGAATTCATCCAGTGTGATGCCAGAAGGGCGGATGCGATCGGTGGCATCCACTGCCATGATATCAACACCTTCTTTCATTAATGCATCGACTTCTTTCATCGTTGGTGTGATATAGACAGGGGAATCCGGATAATCCTGTTTAATGATGCCGATGATCGGCAGATCCACAGTCTTTCTGATTTCGTGGATATCCGCAACACTGTTGGCACGGATTCCACCAGCTCCTGAGATGGCAGCAGCGTAAGCCATGCGTGACATGATAAAACTGCTGTGCAGTGGTTCATCAGGTAATGCCTGACAGGAAACAATCAGTTTTCCTCTGATCTGTTCCAGTATGTATTCTCTGTTGTTTTTCATGATGTAACTCCTGTTTCCATTATATGCAAAAAGTTGTGTTTTTACGATGAAATATGATAATTACTGTTATAATACTGCTGATATGGATCTGTATGTATATGCGGGAAAGGACCTGTACCGTCAGGAAACAGCCCTTACAAAACTGATGGAAAAGTATCAGATCACACAGGAGCGGATGATTGTTGTGGATGGATCTGATCGAAAGACGTTCCGGATGGAAAAAGTACTGATGGAATGTGATACGTTATCTTTATTCGATGATGGAAAAAAAGCGGTAATTGTCCGAAATCCGTTTTTTCTGAATGCGGAAAGCAGTGAAGGTGGAAAGGTGAATAAATCTGATTCACCTGCAGTCAGAAAAAGAAAGGAAAATGAACAGGCAGCCAAAGAAAAACGACTTGGTCTGCTGGAATCCTATCTGAAAAATCCATCCAGAGATACCGTTCTGATTTTTCAGTGTCATGGTTATAATGCAGATTCGAGAAAAAGTGATTATAAACTGCTGGAAAAATACGGTTGTGAGATGGTGCTGTTTGATACGATGGATGAACAGGCATTCATTCCATATGCAAAAAAGGCTCTTAAGGATGCAGGGTTTGAACTGGATCATCAGGCTTTTACGATGTTGCTGGAACGCTGTGGTACAGATACGCTGTTATTGCGCAATGCGATCACAAAATTTGAGTTGTATGGCGAAAAAAAGCTCAACGGCGGGGATATCAGACATCTTGTCAGCTTGAATCCATCGATCAATGTTTTCAATCTGACATCCGGATTCACATCAGGAAATCTTTCTTTGGCAATGGATACGGCAAATGAAATGCTGCAGGCAGGATATGACTATATGGCATTGATTGCCATGCTGGCAAAGAGGTTGCGCATCATGTACAATGTCAGACGTCTTTATGAAGCAGGTCTTGATCATGAAGCGATCGGGATGCGTCTGCATCAGAAAAAAGGGTATGTATATTTTGTACTCAAGGATTCTTCACGCTTCACATCAAAAAAGCTGTTATCTCTTCTGAATCAGCTGGCTATGCTTGATCAGGGAATCAAACAGGGGAAGACCAGTCCAAGGTATGGGTTTGAACAGTTTATGATCAGAAATGGAATGGAATAGAATATGCAGTCAATACAGGAATTATATAAGATAGGCAAAGGGCCTTCCTCTTCACACACATTGGCACCAGAAAGAGCCTGCCGTCTTTTTACAGAAGTATTCGGCAGTTTTGATCACTATGAGGCAGAACTGTTCGGCTCTTTATCTTTAACCGGGAAAGGTCATCATACCGATCAGGTCATCATTGATACATTACCGGCAAAAACAGAAGTCATTTTCTCTTTGGACTGGGAGGAGTCGTTTCCAAACGGCTTTTATATCAGAGCATATGACAGCAGCAATGTCCTGCAGCATAAATGGACCGTCTTTTCATTAGGTGGAGGTTCCATTCAGATCAAAGAGTATCCGCTCAACTGGAACGATGAAGTATATGCGGAAAAGAGTCTGCAGGAAATCTATCGCATGTTAGATGAAAGCAACATGACGATTACCGATTATGTATATGCTCATGAGCCACATCTCAAACAGCATCTGCATACCATTCTGGATGCGATGTGTCAGTGCGTGGCAAACGGACTTTGTGCCGATGGTATTCTGCCAGGGAAGCTGAAGATTCACCGTTGTGCAGCAGAACTTCTTGATGAGGCAATGCATGCACCAAAAGACTCTCAGGAAAGACTGCGTTTAATGGCATATGCCTATGCGGCAAGTGAAGAAAACGCGGATGGACATACATGTGTCACAGCACCGACTCTGGGTGCCTGTGGTGTTGTTGCATCCTATATGTATCATTGTCGGAATGATCTGCATATCGCAGATGAAAAACTTGTCGACTCTCTTGCGGTTGGAGGATTATTCGGCAATCTCATCAAACAGAATGCAACCATATCCGGTGCGGTTGGCGGTTGTCAGGCAGAAGTCGGGGCAGCTGTATCCATGTGTGCTGCGGCAAGTGCATATCTGATGAACCTCAACAAGGAACAGATCGAATATGCTGCGGAAATCGCAATGGAACATAATTTGGGACTGACATGTGACCCTGTGATGGGATATGTCATGATTCCATGTATTGAACGCAATGCCATGGGAGTTACCCGTGCCATTGACTCAGCACAGCTGGCACGTTACATGTCAAAGATCAGAAGACATCTTGTTTCTTTTGACATGGTAGTTGAAACAATGAATGAAACCGGAAAACAGCTTCCGATAGCCTTAAAGGAAACTTCGGAAGGTGGACTTGCCAAAGAATTTGAGGAACATCAATGAACCGGATTTCTCATCCGTTTCCACCCGTTTCTGATGAAGAAAGCAGAATTCTGATTCTAGGATCTTTTCCAAGTGTTGTTTCCCGACAGCGGCAGTTTTATTATGCCAACAGAAACAACCGTTTTTGGAAAGTCATGTCCATCATTTTTGATGAGGAAATCACAGATCGAGAGTCTTTCTGCCATCGACATCACATAGCATTATGGGATGTCATTGCTTCCTGTGTGATTTCAGGCAGCAGTGATTCTTCGATTCGTGATGTTGTCGTGAATGACATCAACGGTCTGATCCGGGATTCTAAGATTCATACCATTTATACAACAGGCAAAAAAGCATATGATCTTTTTGAAAAATACATATCCTGTGATCTGCCTGTCATCAGCTTGCCAAGCACATCTTCAGCCAATGCCGCAATGCATCTGGAAGATCTTGTGCTCAGATATCGTGTGATTGTGGAGGAAACATGTCGTTAAGAAAAACTGAACTGCTGGCACCAGCCGGTAACATGGAATCACTGAAAGCTGCAGTTGCGGGTGGATGTGATGCTGTATATATGGGACTGACGTGCTTTTCTGCACGTGCTTTTGCGGGTAACTTTACCCATGATCAGTTTTTGGAAGCAATTGCCTGGTGTCATCCAAGAGATGTGCGAATCTATGTCACAATCAATACAATGCTGTATGAAACAGAGATGGAAAATGTCAGGAAGGAAGTACAGTTTCTGTATGAAAATGATGTGGATGGCATCCTTGTACAGGATATGGGTCTGTTCCATTATATCCGTACCTGTTTTCCGGATCTGGATGTACACTGTTCCACACAGATGCACATTCATAACCTCAATGGTGTCAGAAAAATGAAGGAAGAAGGTGCGGCAAGAGTCGTACTGGCAAGAGAAACTCCTATATCTTTGATCAAAGAGGCTGTTAAGACAGGAGTGGAAATTGAAGTATTTGTCTATGGTGCAATCTGTATTTCCTACTCTGGACAGTGTCTGTTTTCAGCCGCGACGAAAAACAGATCTGCAAATCGGGGAATGTGTGCCCAATGTTGCCGCCTGCAGTATTTCAAACAGGATCGATCACATTTCAAACAGGGAGATTATATACTTTCGCCAAAGGATCTCAATGTCATCGATTCTTTGCCACAGCTGCTGGAAGCAGGCGTTGCATCTTTGAAAATTGAAGGCAGAATGAAACGCCCGGAATACGTATATCTTGTGACAAAAACATTCCGGGAAGCCATCGATGCATGGTATGAAGGAAAACCATATCAGATCAGCCGGGAAAGAGAAAAACAGCTTGAACTGATGTTCAACCGAGGTTTTTCCAAAGGTCATCTTTTCAACCAGGATGTCACAAGCCGTATGAGTCAGTACAGACCGAATCATCGTGGGGTAACGATCGGCTCTGTGGTAAGTTGTGCAAAAGGAAAAGTGACTGTTAGACTATCAGATACCCTTCACCAGCACGATGGAATGCGTATATTATCACATCCGAAAGATGTTGGCCTGCAGGCTGTCAGGATTGAGAAAAACGGAAAGCTTGTCAATCAGGGAAACTCGGGTGATACGGTTGTATTGACCATTCCTGCTGATGCAAGGGTCAGAAAGGGAGATCCTTTGCAGAAGACAACAGATGTTGTGCTGATTGATTCCATTGATCAGATGATTGCAGATACAAAGCGATGTGCCTCAGTTTCTGTGAGCTGTACAGGAAAAGTCAATGAACCTTTGACCATTGCCATTCAGGATGATCGTGGAAATACAGTTACAGTTGTTTCTGATCAGCTCTGCCAGAAACCGCAGAAAGCGCCATTGTCCGCTGAAAGAATTGAAGCTGCTTTATGTAAAACAGCAGATCTGCCGATTCGTGTTGATACATGTACCATTGCATGTGAAGATCTGTTTCTGCCAGTCAGCATATTGAATGAAACACGCAGAAAGGCAATGGAACATCTTGTGGCATTACGCACAACACTGCATCATAGAAATGGCATGCAGCCATATGATGTAACGATCCACGATCCTGGAAAACCACAGGCAAGACTGATCGTCCATTCTGATCAGCCACTGCAGTTGTCTGATCCACTTACCTGGAATGTCACGGATGGAAATCATGAAAATGGTGTGATGCCGGTGATTGCAGAAAACTATGATGATAACACACCATTACACAACTGCATTCTTTCATCCATGGGTGACTTCCATGTTCCCCATGAACATGTTTTTGCTGGTATGACATGCAATATTGCCAATTCTTATGCGGTTGCTTATTTCCTGAAACAGGGATGCGATGGTGTGATTCTTTCTTCTGAAGTATCGGATGATCAGTGTCAGGCATTGATTGAGGCATTTAAGAAACGGTATGGCTTTGAACCGCCTGTTTATAAGATGGTTTATGGTACAAGAAAGATCATGTACATCAAGGACTGTTTTGCAAGCGATCAGAGCAATCTTTCCGATCTGCATGGAAATATATACAAAGTAGAAAAGAAAAATGGTATAACTGTGATCGATGAACCGGATGTATTTACGGATCAAAATACCCATGCCTATGGCAGTTATCTGATTGTCTCATCCGATTCAGGCAGGATTACAGATATCGTGGAGGAAGCATATGAAGAAACTTCTGAACGAATTCAAGGAGTTCATTAATAAGGGAAATGCAATGGATCTTGCGGTCGGTGTCATCATCGGTGCTGCATTCAAATCCATTGTTGATTCTTTTGTCAATGACATCATCAATCCGATCATCGGGATTGCATTCTCAGTTGATTTTTCACAGGTTGTCATCCAGCTTGGTAACAGTGTTACACTGAACATCGGCAACTTCGTATCTACTGTCATCAATTTCATTCTGATGGCATTCGTTCTGTTCTGCTTTGTCAAAGCAGTCAATGGTATGAAGGCAAAGATTGAAAAACCAAAGCCTGTTGAAGAGCCGAAAGTACCGGAAAAAAGCGATGAACTTAAGGCACTTGAGCAGATTGTGGAACTGCTGAAGGAAAAACAGTGAATCAGCTACTTATGGCGGCAGAAAACCGCCATTTCATCTGTTTTTTTGATATAATTGTACGGAAATAAGGAGAACGAATGTTTTTAAAAAGAATTGAAATGCAGGGATTCAAATCCTTTGCGGATAAAACAGTGATTTCCTTTACGGATCCGATTACTGGTATTGTCGGTCCAAACGGATGCGGCAAGTCCAATATATCTGATGCGGTACGCTGGGTGCTTGGTGAACAGAGTGCACGAAGCATGCGTGGTGAAAAGATGAATGATGTCATCTTTGCCGGTTCTGCAGACCGCAGAAAGGTGAATATGGCTGAAGTTACTCTTGTCTTTGATAACAGCAATCATATTCTAAACGATGGCCGTGATGAGATCGAGGTGACAAGAAGGCTGTACAGAGATTCCAATGAAGCGGAATATCTGATCAATCATAATCCTGTCAGATTGCGTGATATTGTTGATCTGTTTCTGGATACAGGTCTTGGCAAGGATTCTCTTTCCATCATTTCTCAGGGTAATGTCGTTTCCTTTGCGGAAGCAAAACCACTGGAAAGAAGGGGTATTTTTGAAGAGGCGGCAGGCGTTGCCAAATTCCGTAAAAGAAAGATGGAATCTTTGTCAAAGCTGCAGCGTACAAAGGACAATCTGGATCGCAGTACCGATATTCTCAATGAACTGGAAAAACAGGTTTCCCCATTAAAAAGGCAGGCAAGGAAGGCTCAGCTTTACAGGGAAAAGAAAGAAAGATTACAGGAAATTGAAATCTCCGTACTTGTAAAGGATATAGAATCCATTCATCAGGAAATCGATTCGTGTAAGAAATCGTTATTTGACTATGAAACACAGCTGACGATCACAGATACCTCAGTTCAGGTAGCAGAAACAAGGATTTCAGAAGCAAGAAATCGAATCAATGAAATCGATGCGCGTGTTACTGCTTTACAGGATGCCTTCATGGCAAATGCCAATGAAATTCATTCTTTGGAACAGAGAAAAACAGAGCTGGATGAAAAGCGTAAATATATCGTTGAAACAGGGTCAGCTGGCCAGAAGGAAGAGGAACTGAAAGGTTTGTGTCAGGAAGCACAGCTGGAATATGAAGACAGAAAACAGCGATATGACTCGCTGCAGAAAGATATTTCTCTTTTATCAGAACAGTTATCACAGGCTGCTATGGCGTTAATGGATCGACAGACGGATCTGGATGGAGCTAAAGCAAGACAAAGATCGCTGGAAAACAGGAAGAATGTCCTTGATTCGCTTCTTGCCAATCCATTCAACAACCAGCAGGGAATTTCTTCCATCATGAATGCAAGACATTCTCTAAGTGGAATTCTTGGTGTAGTAGGTCAGCTGTTTTCCATCACCCCGGGTTATGAAGAAGCACTTTCGACAGCACTTGGTGGAGCAATGAACAACATTGTCACAACAGATGAAGCTGCCGCAAGAAATGCGATCCGCTTTCTCAACCGCAACATGTCAGGTCGAGCTACATTCTTACCATTAACGGTGTGCAGACCAAGATATATCCGTAAGGAAGATGAAATCATCGCTTCCAGTACAGAAGGCTATCTAGGTAAGGCATCAGACTTTGTTGACTGTGATCTGAAATTCAAAGATGTATCTTCGTCATTACTTGGTAATGTGCTTGTTGTGGATCGTATGGAAAACGGTAACAGCCTTTCTGCTTTGACAGGAAGAAGGTATAAGATTGTCACATTGGATGGAGAAGTCATTCATACTGGCGGTTCCATGACTGGTGGTAAGACAAAACATAACACCAACATTGTCACAATGAAGAAGGAAGCTTCTGAGATTGCTTCCTCTTTGGATTCCATGAATGCAAAGGTACAGTTATTCGAAAAGGCATTGAATGAAGCAATCCGTTTCAAAAATGACATTTCTTCCTCAATCCAGGAAAAGAGATTCTCACTTGCAGCAATTGAACCTGTCGTAGAAGCCAAGAAAGCAAAATATGAAAAGCTGCGTAACCAGCTTGCCTTAATTTCACCACAAAGTTCTGAAGGTGAGAATCAGTTTGATTCCCATGTCAATGATCTTGTTGTAAGACTGAATACAGCCTATGCAAAAAGAGATTCCATCTCTGAAGAAATCAAGGCAAAGCGCAATGAAAGAATTACACTGCAGCAGGATCTGGAACGCAGAGAAGCACAGCTGCGACAGTTGCGTAAGGAACAGACAGCCCTTAAAGATCATGTATCTGCTGTTGCAGTTGAACAGGGCAGACTGGAAACCCGTCTGGAACACTGCATGAACAGACTTTCCGGTGAATATCAGATGACATATGAATTTGCCAGGGAGAAGGCTGTTGATGAACCAGTGGAAAACGCACGTGAAGAAGTCGCAAAACTGCGGGAAGAAATTGAACATCTAGGCAATGTCAATATGAATGCCCCGGAAGAATACGAAGAAGTCAATCAGCGTTATGAAACACTCAAACAGCAGATAGAAGAGCTGAGTGAAAGCAGAGATAAGATTCTTGCGGCAATTGATGAAATGGATACCGTTATGAAAAAGCAGTTTACGGAAACATTCCATTCCATCAATACACAGTTCAATGCGATCTTCCAGTCATTGTATGGTGGTGGTAAGGCGTCCTTATCACTTGTTGATCCGGATGATGTGCTCAACAGTGGTATTGATATTGAAGCACAGCCTCCAGGCAAAGCAGTTACAAACAACATGCTGTTCAGTGGTGGTGAAAAATCACTGATTGCCTTATGTGTTCTGTTTGCGATATTGAAGGTAAAACCTTCACCACTTGTCATTCTGGATGAAGTGGAAGCTGCATTGGATCCTGGCAACGTCGGTCGTTTTGCACAGTTTCTGCATAACTATACAGATACGACTCAGTTTGTTGTTGTCACACACCGCGTGGGAACAATGGAAAAGGCAGATATTCTGTATGGTGTTACAATGCAGAAACAGGGTGTTAGCCAGATGCTGAAGGTTGAGTTGAAGGATGCCATGAAGATGGCAGAAAAGGAAGGTGAACAGGCATGAGTTTTCTTTCGAAACTGAAGGAAAAATTTACAAAAAAACAGGATAAAGGTCAGTACCTTTCCGGGTTTGCCAGATCCAGGCAGTCTTTTTCCGATAAGCTGAATGGTCTGGAACATACATTCAATGGTGTGGATGATGCATTTCTTGAGGAACTGACAATCATCCTGCTGGAAAGTGATGTCGGTATTGAAACGGCGGATCTGATCTGTGACCATCTCAAGGATGCCGCAGCAGACTATCCGGTTGTCAGCTTTAAATGGGCGATGAATTTCCTGATTGAAGAAATGAGAGCAATTTACGATGAAGTACCGGATGAACCGATGAAATGGAATGAAGATGGTACGACTGTCATTTTCTTAGAAGGTGTCAATGGCTCTGGTAAAACTACAACAGCTGCCAAACTGGCAAAAATGTGGAAGGAACAGGGCAAAACCGTTGCCTTTGTTGCGGCGGATACATTCCGCGCTGGTGCGATTGCTCAGCTAGGTGAGTGGGGAGAAAGACTCGGGATTCCAGTCATCAAAGGAATAGAGAATGGAGATCCAAGTGCAGCAATTGTTGATGGATGCCGTTATGCAAAGGAACATGGCATCGATGTGCTGATCTGCGATACGGCAGGCAGATTACAGAATAAAGCAGGATTAATGAGAGAACTTTCCAAGATGAATCGCGTTTCTGGTCGGGAAATTGAAGGAGCTCCACATAATGTGTGGCTTGTTCTGGACTCCACAACCGGTCAGAATGGTCTGTCTCAGGCACAACAGTTCTATGATGCCACAACATTATCCGGTATCATTCTGACAAAGATGGATGGCACGGCAAAAGGTGGTATCGTCATTGCGATCAAGCATAAGCTGCACATCCCAGTATTATATCTGGGGCTTGGAGAACATCCGGAAGATCTGCGCCCATTTGATCTAGATTCATATCTGTACAGTATCTCTTCCGGTCTGAATGCCGATGAATGACAGATTTGAAATCAATGATCTGCTGGATGCCTATGGCGTACTGTTAACAGAAAAACAGCAGAAGATTGCAGATCTTTACTTCCATGAAGACTGTTCCTATCAGGAAATTGCTGAAATGGAAGGAATTTCTCGTGCAGCTGTCTATGATGCAGTGCATAAATGCAGAGTTGAGCTTAACAGATACGAATCATTGCTGCATCATGTCAATCTATCAAAACGCAGACTCTCGCTGTACGGTATACTTGAGAAAACAACACAGGATGAGACAGTTCTCAGCCTGATTGAAGAGCTTAGAAATACAGAAAATTAAGGAGGTTATATGACAAAGGTTATTTCCGTTAATTCAGGTTCATCATCTTTAAAGTTCCAGCTGTTTGAAATGCCGCAGGAAACAGTTCTGACAAGTGGTCAGGCTGAAAGAATCGGCCAGGAAATGGGACAGTTTACAATCAAGGTAAATGGGGAAAAACATGTTACCCAGACACCGATTCCGGATCATCAGAAAGCTGTTGATCTGTTACTGCAGGCACTTGTGGATTATCAGATCGTAGAAAGTCTTGATGAAATCAAGGGAGCAGGTCATCGTGTTGTGCAGGGTGGTTCCTACTTTGATGATTCTGCTGTTGTTACAGAAGAAGTTGTTGCCAAAGTTGCAGAACTTGCTGATCTGGCACCTTTACATAATCCTGCTCATCTTGTCTGCTATGAAGCATTCAGAAAGGCACTTCCATCTGTTGGTCATGTGTTTGTTTTTGATACAGCATTCCATCAGACGATGCCGGCAGAAGATTATCTGTTCCCTGTACCATATGACTGGTATACACAGTATGGCGTCAGAAGATATGGTGCCCATGGAACATCTCATTACTATGTTTCCAGAAGATGTGCACAACTGATGAACCGTGACATCAATGAAACAAACATCATCACATGCCATCTTGGTAATGGTGCATCCCTGACAGCTATACGCAATGGTAAATCCATTAATACATCCATGGGTCTTGCGCCATTAGGCGGTATCATGATGGGCACCAGAAGTGGTGATATTGACCCGACTGTTGTCTTCTACATGGCAAAAAAACTGAATGCATCCTGGGATGAAATGGATACATATCTGAATAAAAGAAGTGGTATGTTAGGTGTTTCAGGTATTTCTTCTGATGCAAGAGATATTCAGAATGCATTTGAAAACAATGATGAGCGTGCTGTTTTGACAGTCAATCTGTATGTCAATCGTATCATCAATGTGCTTGGTGGTTATCATACGGAACTTGGCCATGTGGATGCCATTGTATTTACTGCAGGTCTTGGAGAAAACGATGTCGACATGAGAGAAAGAGTTCTGAAGAAGTGTGAAGAAGCTCTTGGTCTTTCCATTGACTATGATCTCAACCGCAGTGCAAGAGGTAAGGAAGTATGTATTTCCAAACCGGATTCAAGGATTGCCGTATATGTCATTCCGACAAATGAAGAACTTGTCATCGCAAGAGATACAGTCAGACTGCTTGGTCTTTGAGTATGAGCTTTGACAGATTATTACAGCAGATTGAAGGGGCGAAGATCATTACGATCTTCCGCCATTCCAATCCGGATTGCGATGCGGCAGGATCCCAGTTCGGATTAAAAAGCTGGATTTTGGATAACTGGCCGGAAAAACAGGTGTATGCGTTAGGTTTGGATCATCCAAACCAGGGCGAGTGGCCTTACAGCGATGAAGTGGATGATGAAACGATCAGACAATCTCTGGCGATTGTTGTGGATACAGCCAACGTTGAACGAGTAGATGATCAAAGGTTTGCAACAGCGCAATATATCTTCAAGGTAGATCATCATCCGGATCACACTCCTTATGGGAATGATCAGATTGTGGATGTCAGTTCTGCTGCTACATGTCAGATTCTTTCCGATTTCATTGCTTTCTGTAAAGAAAGTACAGTATCTAAAAAAACAGCTGAATACCTGTATGCTGGAATGCTGACGGATACATTGAATTTCACAACATCCAATACAACTGCTGACTCTTTACAGGCAGCCGGATTTCTGTGCCGGTTTGGTGTAAACATTCCAGAGCTTTCTCGGACGCTGTTTGACAGATCTTTGAAGGGATTCCGCTTTTCAGCATGGATCCGCAGCAATGTCAGCATCATGGATGATCATCTTGGTTATGTCATTGTGCCGATGTCCATCATGGATGAATATGGCATGACAGCATCCAAGACACGCAGCTTTGTGGATGAGTATGGCCATGTCAGAGAATTTGAAGCATGGTGTGTCTTTACGGAAAAAATGGGGGAAGAAGGACTGTTGTATGATGGCTCGTTGCGTTCCAAGACAGTACGTATCAATGATATTGCAGAAAAATATCATGGTGGGGGACATGTCAATGCAAGCGGCGTCAAGAATCTGACGCGTAGCCAGGTGGATGAAATTCTTGATCTGATCAACAGAAAGATCCATATGTAAATTCCTGTGTGGATTTCATGTGAATTTTGGATTGTCAAGTATTGAATGCATGATATTTCATGCTAATATTATTAGGCCATATTAGGAGGATAAAATTTTATGGAAATTATGAACAAGAAGATGATTGCTGAAGCAGTAGCAGAAAACCAGAATATCACAAAGAAACAGGCTAATGCCATTGTAGACTGCATTTTTGATACAATGTCTGAAGCTCTGAAGGATGGTGTAAAGGTTGATATCACAGGTTTCGGTAAGTTTGAAGTAAAGACTAGAGCTTCCCGTACAGGCATCAACCCACAGACAAAAGAAGCAATTGATATTCCTGCAACAAAGGTTCCAGGATTCAAGGCTTCCAAGACTCTCAAGGATCTGGTTCGTTAATCCATAGTTTCATACCAAAAAAGAACTGTACATCGTGCAGTTCTTTTTTCATGCAAATAAAAAGGAATGAACTAAAACTCATTCCTGATTTCTTTCATGCGTAATCTTACTTCTTCATAGATGACTTCTGGTACAAGGGATCTGAATTCACCATCGTTATAGGCAATTTCCTTGACAGCAGAAGAAGAGAGGAAGGAATATTCCGGACGGGCAATCAGAAATACGGTTTCGATTCTTCCATCCAGCATCATATTGGCAGTTGCCTGTGTCAGTTCATATTCATAGTCTGAAACGGCACGGATCCCTCTGACAATCGCATTGATGCCCTGATCTGCAGCAAACTTGACAGTCAGTCCGTCATTGACCATGACTTTGATCCGATCTGCACATGCAAGATGAGAGATGGATCTTTGAATCATATCAACTCTTTCCTCAATGGAAAACGTACATTTCTTACGCGGGTTATGGGAAATGACAACAATGACTTCATCAAACAGACGTGCTGCACGTTCAATCACATCAACATGTCCCAGTGTAATTGGATCAAATGATCCAGGATAACAAGCTTTCATAATACCTCCAGGCAGTTAACAGTGTAGTCACAATCTGCTGTTTTGTAAAGGATTTCAGGATGTAAGCGCTTTGTTTTGTGAAATAATCCAATAATTCACAAGTGGTGAAAATCTTTCATTTTTTTCGTTTAGAACTGCTTGAAACAATCTTGTGAATGTTCTAACATTAACATG
>CAMCSA010000016.1 GCA_945877405.1 uncultured Erysipelotrichaceae bacterium
CTGTACCGAGGAAGACACAAGCTGTCTAATATGGGAGCATTACCTTGTAATGACGCCAGGACCATATGAGTGAGTTACAAGCCTCGACTCTTTAGAGTCGGGGTAATTGACCTTCCATCAGAAAGGATGAATCGTTGCCTTCAATGACCTCTGCTTTGATGGAGGCTCCTTTTGTATGATGTCATCCATTGTCCTGGTACAACCACAGAGTACAAAACACAGGATGCAAATCCATAAGTGCTTTATCATAACTTTCTGTTTCGATTCAGGCTGTACCCGATGACACTTCCACATAAACCACCAATGATATGAGTCAGATTGGAAATGTTATCACTGACAGCCAGCCCGTTATAGATTTCTGTACCAAGATACAGAACAAGTACAAGCACGAAGGTCAGTGGAATTTCTCCCTGTCTGAATGCAGTGAAGGAAGCCATCATAATACAGGCAAACACAATACCGCTTGCTCCAAGAAGCCCGGTATTTCCAAAAAACAGTGCATGCAGCAATCCGGTCACAAAGGCTGTTGAAACAATCATCTGAATCATTGCCTTACTGCCGTATTTTTCTTCCAGCATCGGTCCTAAGATCAGCAGATACATGGCATTATTGAGAAAATGGGAAAGATCCGCATGCCCTAACACATGGGTAAAAAGCCGCATATATGTTAACGGATCATTGAGTTGCAGACCATATACCGCAAATAAAGTTGCTGTCGATCTGCCAGAGGTCACATAACCAAGTAATGTGACTGCACCACAGATCAGAATGAAAGTCAGCGTTACCGGTGCATTATATGTTATACGTATTTTCCTTTGCATGACTCCTCCCTTTATGGAATCAGTCCATAATGTTTCAGTCCATTTGCCACACCATCTTCATCGATGGATGAGGTCACAAATTCCGCTGCTGCTTTTGTATCCGGATCGCCATTTCCCATTGCGATCCCATGACCGGCTTTTACAAGCATGCATCGATCATTTCTGCCATCTCCAAAAGCATATGTGTTTTCATGAGGTACTCCAAGTGCCTGTGCCACTTTCAAAATGGCATCCCCTTTATCAAATCCTTTGATTGTTACATCACAGGATGGATGTGGACCATGTGGATTCAACACACACAGATCACTGAGTAATTCCTGCAGATACGTGATCTGTTCCACTTTCTCATAGGAAAGATCAAAACTGTAGACAGGTATTTCCGGATGATATCCATATAACAGCCAGCCATCCGGATACTTTTTACGATCCTGTTCATATTTCTGTTTTTCACCAACGAAATAACCATGTTCCACACCAAGGAAATGGATACTTGCCTTTGAGGAAAGTCTTTGGATGATGGTATCGGTAAACTGTTTCTGTAATGGTTCATCCACCATGACTTCACAACATCCCATATGCGCATATCTGCCGTTATTGGTAACAAATCCATTGGCATACCGGTAGAAATGACGGTATGCATAATGATAAGGCCTGCCTGTACAGATGAAAATGATGGAACCGTTCAATCGTAACTGATGCAATGCATTGACGGCAGAAGATGGAATTTCTGTCCCTTTTGCCAATGTGCCATCAATATCAAAGAATACGATATTCATATTCATTCCTTCCATTCCGCAATGGATTTCATGTAATCATGAAATACATACTGTCCGTTTATCACATCAAATTTCATCAGTCCACAGTTTGGCATACAGGACTTTCCTTCCGCATTGCATGCATCCTTATATGCCAGTCTGTCAATTCCAAACAGCACTTCCAGCATGTTCATATAGAAACCGCCATGCGATACGACAAGTACGATATCGCCATCTTTCGCTCTGCTGTTCATCAAAGCAAACACATCCTTCATTCTTTCTGCGATGTCAGCCATATCTTCTCCACCGACATCCTTCCAGTGTACCCCTCTGGATCTTGGTTCAAGAAGTTCCTTATTCGGTGTATAGTCAAAGGCTTCATATTTTCCGATATGAATTTCCTTTAACCCCTTTAATGCAAGAGCACTCATGCCTTTTCCTTGCAGAATGATGGAAGCTGTCTTTCTTGTACGAAGTGCAGTGGAACAGCATGCAAAGGCATATGGGACATCCCTGACATATGCTTGCAGCTGTACTGCCTGCCTGATTCCTTTTTCTGTTAATGGTGAATCACTCCACCCCTGAAACCGATCTGTAACATTGAAAACCGTTTCCCCATGTCTTACATAATGGAAATGTACTGTTTTCTCTTCGATCAATGGATCATAACAGTCTGCAGATGAAGGAAGCTGAGTAATCAGATACTCACCATCCTGATAAACAAAGGTCATGATTCCGGCATTTGGAATCGGATCTTTTCCTTCTGCGATGCATTTTTCCATGTAGGCATCCAAATCCAGTCCAAGTAAAACAAGCAGATTGATCATCACAGCACCATGCGATACAAGCAGTACATGATCCCCATCTTTTGAGGCAGAAACAATCTCTTCCAGTAAAGCAGACAGTCTTCTTCCAACCATCTCTCTGGATTCTCCACCAATACATGTAAAATCGCCATCCACCATATGGTCATGGAAAATCTGATTGGCTTCTTCATCTTTTCTTGCTTCCAGGGTTCCAAAATCCTGTTCATGCAGATCATCTTTTACAACTGCCTGCATTCTTCTTCCTTCCAGAATCAGATCTGATGTATCAATGCATCTTTCACTTGGGGATACGTATGCCTGATGAAACCATACATTCCGCAATGCTTTCCCAGCACACTTCGCCTGTGCAATTCCTTTTTCTGTTAATGGCGAATCCGTAACTCCCTGAATTCTGCCATCGGTATTGAATAAAGTCTGTCCATGACGTACAAACCAGAATGTTATCTTCATAGAATCACCCTTCAATCAGTCCATAATGCACCAGAGCATTGTAGATGCCATCTTCATCCGCATGATCTGTCACATATTCGCACATGTCCTTGATATTCTGTGCACCATTTCCCATCGCAATCGAATGCTTTACCGTCTGCATCATTTCAATATCATTATTGGAATCTCCAAATCCATAACAATCCTCTGTACTGCCACCATAAATTTCAAGTACCTTACGGATTCCTGTTCCCTTATTGATACCTTTCGCAGTAATCTCTCCACCACGATTGCCCGTTCCAGCGTAATAACCGCCGGATAAAGCAAGCTGCAGATTATCCGGAACACGGGAAAAGAAGATATCCGCAATCATCTGCTGTGTGAAATAGATATCCATTTTCTGTACAGGTTCTCCTTTGTACTCACCCATGAAGCGGACGCCTCTTTTCGCAAAGATCTCTTCGATTGATAGATCCGAATATCTGCTGCCCCAGTTACGCGCACTCTGCTTATAACTGCTTTCATTTTTGAACATGCATTCTCTTGTCAGCAGAGAATAATCACCACCCAGATAATCTGTAATTTCCATCAGCTTATAGACCAGTTCCTGTGGAATATCTGTTGTGGAAAGAATTTTACCATCCATTGCCACACCTGCTCCATTGCAGAAGATAATGCCTGGAATGGCAATTTCATCCATATATTCCTGCGCCAGATGAAATGATCTGCCCGTACAGATAAAGCACTTATGTCCAGCCTCCATAGCCTTTGTGATTCCTTTTACAGCACTTTCAGGAATGTGCCTTGTGGATGGAGAAATCAGTGTTCCATCCATATCAAAAAACAGAAATTTACTCATAACTACCTCGTATTGCTATTATATTATCATACAAAAAGGTGGTCATCCCACCTTCAGATCAGCCCATAATGCTGTAATGCATGAAAGATTCCATCTTCATCACAATGGGTTGTGACAAAGTCAGCAGCTTCTTTCACTTCCTTTGTGCCATTGCCCATTGCCACAGAATTCGGGCAAAAACGGATCATTTCCAGATCATTGCTGGAATCACCAAAAACATAGCTGTCCGAAAGATCAGCACCATACATGTCAAGCACTGTTGCGATTCCGGTAGCCTTGGATATGCCTTTTGCGGTCAATTCACCACCAAGGTTACCCATGCCCGCAAAATATCCGCCAGCCATGACCAGGCTGACATCATCCGGCACCCTTGAAAAAAAGATATCCGCTGTCAATGCATTTGTAAAACACACATCAATCTTCTGTACAGGCTCCCCTTTGTACTGAGAAATAAACAGAATTCCTCTTTTTTCATACAGCTGCTGCCAGGATTCACCTGTATATTTTGTCCATTGTCTGCCATTGGTGATATAGGCTTCTTCGTTGAGGTACATATGTTCTGTTGTCAGCAGACGGAATTCTCCACCAAGCCAGTTGACAATATCCATGATGTGATAAACCGTATCCGGATGGATATTCTGTGTATACAGAATCCTGTTATCATAGGCAATTCCTGCACCATTGCAGAACACAATTCCAGGCATGTACACTTCATTCTGATGTTCCAGACCTAAGGGAAAGGATCTGCCAGTGCATATAAAACATTTATGACCGTTTTGTTTTGCGGCATTGATTCCATCAATTGCGCTTTGAGGAATCCGTCCCGAGGATGGAGAAATCAGTGTTCCATCCATATCAAAAAAAAGATATTTACTCATGTTCCCTCCTTATGCCACGCAATTGTATCACTACCATGCTGAAAAACCATAAAGAAAAAGGACAGTTCCTGTTTCTAGAACCAGTCCTCCACCATCATATGATCAATGTTGAATGTACCGTTTTCATAATGGAATGTAAAGATACCCCAGTTG
The DNA here is from genome assembly GCA_945877405.1 of uncultured Erysipelotrichaceae bacterium. Lineage (GTDB taxonomy): Bacteria > Bacillota_I > Bacilli_A > Erysipelotrichales > Erysipelotrichaceae > Bulleidia. Next base: position 4,723 of record CAMCSA010000016.1, read on the forward strand.
GGACATGGATAGATGTTATGTGCATGTGCATCATCAATCATTCGGATCACATCCATATCACTCATCATTTCAAGTAGACTGAAATAGATCTTTCCATGAGATACAAGCAGGATGGAATCTCCATCCTGAGCCTGATCCACTGCTTCCATCAGGATTTCATGCAGTCGGATGTGTACTTCCTTTCTGTTTTCTCCACCAAGATCGCTGAAGTCGGTTTGATTGAAACGGCGTACGACATCGGGATCACCAAATACATCCCTCATTCCTTCCAGACTTCCAAAACAGACTTCCTTTAATCGCTTATCATAATGTACCGGCACATCTTTTCCATTGAGAAGTATTGCGGCAGTATCTCGAGTGCGTTCTGCACTGGAAACAAAGGCACAATCAAAATGAACATCTGCAAGCCTGTTGCGTGCCTGTTCTGCCTGGCTGATTCCATCTTCTGTTAAAGGTGAATCACAATGTCCCTGCACCCTGTGTTGTGTATTAAACAACGTTTCTCCATGTCTGACAAACGTAAACGATACACGTTTGGGATCATGCGCAGTACGGTATTCATCTGCACTCATCGGCTCTTCTGTGATCTGCCACACGCCATCTTCATACGTAAAGATGCAGATTCCACAGTTTGGCATCCATGGCCTGCCCGTCGCATTGCATTTTCTGACATAGGCAAACCTGTCAAAATCAAGAAGTGTATCCATCAGATGCATCATATAGGCTCCATGGGATACGACCAGCACCGTATCACCATCTCTGCTGTTTTTCACCATGGTATCAAAGGCACGATCAGAACGCTGTTTGAAAGACTCCATCGTATCTCCACCATATTCACTCCAGTCTTCACGGACAAACTCATCGCCAGCTTCCCCTTTGACATCCTTCAAATAACTTCCATCCAGACTTCCAAAATCAAATTCACGCAGATCCTTCATCAAAACAGGTTTCAATCCATGTGGCCTGCAGAGCAGCTCAGCCGTATCCCATGCCCGCTCCGATGATGAACTATAACACGATGAAAATGGAACATGGCGTAAGGCAGAAGCCGTATCCTTTGCCCCATCAATCCCTTCCTGTAACAAAGGGCTGTCACACATGCCCTGCATTCTGCCCTGCTGATTGAATGCTGTTTTTCCATGCCTTACAAAATAGAATGTGACTTTCATAACGCCTCCTGGTGTCTGCCTGAATCACTGAAGCACTCCACAAATCTACCTGCATCCGAAGGCTTTTCCTTCCCGGCTTCCAGATGAGAAATATCCCCATAGCGAGTCATTCGGAATGTGGCAATTCCCTGCAATGGCTCCTGGCTATACAGTTCCGTTACAGCAGTTGGAGCAGCAATGCATCCATGCAGCAAAGCCATGACAGGCAAATGCAGCAGATGAGACAGAATGACACACTGAATTCCAAAATGGCAGAAGAATACAAGTGTATCATGGGATTCACATCTGACTTCATACCATTTCCCATTGTAAGCATAGCCATGGCTTTCCAGCAGTGCGTCAAAACAATGGATCACATGATCATACACTTCACCTGTATTTCCTTCCTCAAGAATCGGATCATTTTTCCATGCGTGCAGATCATAAAAAGATTCTTTTTCCATCCAGTCGGTTGCCCTCCAGTCCCAGGGAATGGAAAGCTGATCCGATAAATCCGGACGGTGAATCCGTGGTGTAAATTCCTGCAGCCACTCCAGTGTTGTTGCGGATGCACCAGTTGCCTGCAGTGTATACATGGCAGTCTGCTGTGCTCTGCCCATCGGGGAAACATAGATATGATCCATGGTTTCCCTTTTCATTCTTTCTGAAAGAAGCTTTGCTTCCTGGATTCCTTTATGTGTCAGGCAATCATGTTCATAATCCGGATCGCCATGTCGTATGAATAACAGTCTCATCAATGTGTTTCCTTTCAATCAATCACAGTTCCAGCAAGGTATATTTGGAAATAAATGTGTTTTCCGCATGATTACCATACCTGAAAAATATAGAATTTCAGATACGAAGTCTCATTCATGGTCCAAAGAATTGGATGATCTCCGTTCTGTTGTGTAACGGAAACCTGCTTCAGCCTGACTCCTGTTTCCTGTGCAGCCTCCACAAGCATTTTTTCAAACAGGTCAGTTTCCATATAACGGGAACAGGAACATGTGATCAGATATCCCCCATGACGTAATACATGCATTGCCTGCATATTGATCCGCTTATAGCCATTATATGCCTTCATGACTGTCTTTCTGGATTTTGTAAAGGCTGGAGGATCAAGCACAATGATGTCATACTGCCCCTGTTTCAGTGTATCCAGATAATCAAATACATCTGCTTGTACAAACTCCACATTGTCCAGTCCATTCAGCTTTGCATTGGCTCTTCCTTCTTCTAAAGCCGTATTGGATACATCAACTGCTGTGACATGTGCTGCCTTTCCATATGCAGCATTCAATGCAAATCCACCGGTGTGCGTAAAGCAGTCCAGAACCTTTTTTCCTTCTGCCATATGGCGTAACAGAACACGGTTGGATTTCTGATCCAGGAAATACCCTGTCTTCTGTCCGTTTTCAATGTCCACATTCAATAACAGACCATTTTCAGATATGATCTGAACGGAATCCGCCCTGCAATCTCCATAAAACCCTTTATAAAGATCTAACCCTTCTTTGGTACGGGACTGTACATCATTCCTTTCATAGATTGCCGTAACATCCTGACCATCCTTCTGCAGTACAGAAAGCAGTGCTGCATAAATCAGATCCTTGCGGATTTCCATACCATACGAAGTAATCTGTGTGACAAGTACACAGTTATAGCGGTCAACTGTCAATCCTGGCAGAAAATCTGCTTCTCCGAATACAATCCGGCAGTTATCCAGATTATCCTTTTCTACCGTCTTTCTGAATTCCCAAGCCTGTCTGATTCTGTGTTCAAAAAATTCTGCATCAAACAGTTCATGACGCTCATGACTCATGATTCTGACAGTAATATGGCTGTTTTTTGACAGCATTCCCGTACCCAGATATTCCCCATCTTCACTTTCAATATCAACAATACAGCCATTTTCATATGCATCAATATTCGATGCAAGATTATTTGCATACATCCATGCCTGTCCCTTTTTCAGAAACTCAGCCCCTTTGGATGTGATTTTTACAATCGGATTCATTCTGCTTCTTTCCTTTCAACCTGTCCATTATACTTTACATCCCCTCCATAACAAAAGACCTTCTGTTCAGAAGGTCAATCTGCTTTACAGATAACGATGTACGATCTGCTCATCACCATCTTTCAGGCCGTCAAAGTCACCATTTTCATTCAGCCTGCAGGCATAGCATCTGGTGTGAAGAATCAGTCCTTTCTGTGGAATGTGGCATGTTACACATTCTTCCACCTTTCCTTCCTGCAGCTGTTGCAGATAACGGTTTTCCTGATTGCGATCATATACAATCACCAGGTTTTCATCCTCCACAAAACTCACACAGGCAAGCTCACACGGTTCGCAAGCGTCTTCACTGATCATTTCACAAATCAGCTCTTCTACAAACATATCTTCCATATTTCCTCCTTATGACAGTATTTTTTCAACTGTGTGAAGAAGCGATTGCTTCAAGAGGAAAGCAAGAAATTATTATACATCTTTCAGATGGTCATGCAACAGAAATATTACAGTCTTGCAGTCCAGTTCTTGGTTTCCTGTAATGTCTTTTTGTGATCATTGAGATGTCTGGAAACAAGAGAAAGATACAATGTATCACTGATAAACAGACAGCTGTCACGGCTGGAAATTGCTCCGGCACGGATCGTCTTTTCTTCGATCGGTACATGGAAGGAAAGATCTGAAATCTTCTGTAATGGTGTCTTACCAAGCTGTGTAATGCCGATCACAACAGCTTTTCTTTCCTTGGCAACTTTGACAGTTTCAATAATATCTTTCGTCTGCCCGGAATAGCTGACCGCAATCAGAACATCATTTTCCTTCATTCCACTGAACGAAGAAAGAAGGACATGGATATCCTGGCAATACAGAACGCGGATTCCAATGCGGCTCAGCTTCTGCTGCAGATCCTGGCATACAATGCCAGATCCTCCAATACCACACAGATAGACATGTTCTGCCCTTTCAATCGCATCTGCAGCCTGTTCAACAACAGCTTCATCAATCAGGCTTCTGACATGATCCAATGTAGCACAACGATGACTGTACAGAGTTGCAACCAGTTTTGTGACGGTGGTGTTCTGTTCGATTTCTTCCGTCAGATCGTCGATGGCACTTTTCTCTGTCATGAGAATGTCCATTTTCAAAGCCGGGAAACCGCTGTATCCAAGGGTTCTGGCAAATCTGACAATGGTTGGTGCACTTGTTCCGCAATGTGCGGCAAGCTCTTTGGCGGAGCTGATGCTTACTTCCTGTAAATGATGAATAAAATATTCGGAAATGTGCTTCTCACTCTGTGTGAACTCAGGATAAAGATCCTGGATACGGCTCTGTAAACTCATACGCTTTTCCTCGACTTTTCAATGATGTACTGCGTTTAAAACATGTTACTGATATACCACATCCACGGATGAAAACTTATGTATGTATGTACGGGATTATTATAGCATCACTTCATTGAAAAAGGTGAAAACAGATTATACTTTTTCACCTTTCTTTACCCAGATTACAAATGGAAGATAGATAATCATGGAAATCAGAATACAGACAATCGAAGCAATGATGGCCCGATCATCCAGACCTGTTGCAAGCCACGCCCCAACAGGTCCTGGAAGCATCCATGGAGACATGAGTCTGCTAGGTTTCAGATATCCTCTTGCCGTAGCAAGATACATGATCACAGTTGTGATCAGTGGGATGAGTGTATAAGGAATCATCAGTTTCTTTCTGTTTACAGATACAATGTTATCCATGACTCTCTCATCCAGATTGAATAATGTTTCCTGTACACATTTCATTCTAGTAAACCTGTCTGTACTGCGGTTTATAATCATCCAGTCCAGCGCAAGACCAAGGCCTGCTCCAGCTCCACCTACCCAGACAAACCAATGGTAGAATGACTCTGTTGTGATAAACGGATATGCCCCTTTATGGAAAAAATAATACAGATTCGCAAGGGACATGTAAATCCAAAACGGTCTGACGACAGCTCTTACAATCTTCGGTAACTGTGGAAAATACAGTTTTCCGATCGCAGTTACCATCACAAGGGCAACCACAAATACAAGTGAATCCATCGCATGGGCAATCCACAGAAATACTGAACGTATGACAGGAAAAAACAATGGAGAGAGAAATGCGATAAACAGTCCCAGCAGCATTGTTCCAACACATGGAAACAGATCAGAAAGATATGTTTCTGCCTGATGTGGCATCAGCCTGTTATCAAAGCGGAATCTGGCAAGAAAACCATAGATTTCTCCCAATACAATGGAAAGAATCAGCCAGATGGCATAATCCTTTAACGGTTTATCAAGCAGAGTCTGATTGGAACACAGAAAACACACAAATACCGTTGCCAGTCCACAGGCAGAGCCGGATGCGCCAAGGCTTTTTGCGATACCTCCAGAGATACAATAGACATAAGATGCCATCATGATCATGATCGCAATCGATGACAGCTGTCCCATCGGATAGGATGTTGCATATTTTGCCAGAAGCAGGCAGATCCCGATGCACACCCAGAAGACAAGCAGTTTCTGCAGGGATTCCCTCAATATAACAATATGCCGCTCTTTAGCAGCCTGCTCGAACACTGCGTTACATTTATCAATCGTATTTTTTAACATATGACCTCTTTCATACAGATTTCATTTAACCATATTTTTACATCGGCATGCAAGAAGCAGGGACTTAAGATTATCTTAATCCTTCCCTACCGTATCTTCCGGTCGTCTGAGTCTGTAATTACCGGAATAGGCAGCCTGTACATTTTCCAGAACGATGAATGCCTGTGGATCTGTTTTCAGAATTGCTTCCTTGCAGGAACTGACTTTTTCATATGGAACAATGGAAACAATGACTTTAAACGGATTGCCTTTATAACCGCTTTCCCCTTCCAGTAAAGAAAGACCACAATCCTCTTCATACAGAAGCGTTTCGCGGACCTTTTCATGCTGCAAAGAGAAAATCATCATCTTGACTTCATGCTTCTGCGCAACAACAATCCGATCCATTGTCAAAGAACAGGCAATAATCAGTACAATGCCATACACAAATGATAATGCATTGTCCACCTGAAACTGCCCCAGCATAACAAGCCCGTCAAACAATCCGACAAGAAAAGCAGTCGGTATTCCAAATTTTTCATTTAAGATGATCGCAATGATATCAAGGCCACCACACGAACCGTTTCCTCGTAAGATCAGACCTCCACCTGTACCAAGCAATACCCCGGCAAGAGCAGAGCCAAGCAGCATATCAGACCTGAGAATGGAAAGAAACGTGAATCGGGAAAAGATTTCCAGAAGAAACGGAAAGACAAGGGCAGAAAACAATGTTTTGGAAGCAAATTTCTTTCCTACCATAAAGTAGGCAAGAGAAAACAGGATGACATTGAGAATCATGACCCATACGGAAAGACGTAATGGAATCACAGAATTCAGGATTCTGCCAAGACCAGATGTACCACCAAGAGAAATGGAAAGCGGAAGTGCCACCATACCGATCGCGATGGCACAGAAGATATTACCGACGGTAAGAAGGATAAGATCGGTGCATTTTTTCATATACTTTACTCCAGGCAAAAAAGACCAATGGGTTACCCATTGATCTTCCTTATCATTTCATATCCTTCAGGAATGCAATGTAGGCTCTGTATGCTTCATATACATCTGCCTTGGAAACAACTTCACATGGTGCATGCATGTTCTGCACACAGATTCCTGCATCAATGACATCCATATTCTTGTTTGCCATGATGTAGGCAATCGTTCCGCCTCCGCCAACATCAACCTTACCAAGTTCACATGTCTGATAATAACAGTCATTATCATCCATGACTCTGCGGATCTTTGCCATATATTCGGCATTGGCATCGTTAGAGCCACCTTTACCACGGGAACCTGTGAACTTATTGAAGCAGATACCCTTACCAAAATAAGCAGTATTCTTTGCTTCTGTAACTTCTGGATATAATGGATCAAATGCAACGGAAACATCACTGGAAAGCATCATGGAATGATCCATCGTATCATTGAATGCAGCCAATGAGGATTCACCCTGCATTACCAGCATTCTTGCAACAACATGGTCAAAGTACGCAGACTGCATACCAGTATTACCGACAGAACCGATTTCCTCCTTGTCAACAAGAATGACACAGGATGTTCTTTCCGGTGTACCTTCATAGTCAAGTGCAGCTCGTAAGGATGTATATGCACAGACACGATCATCATGACCATAACCGATGATCATGGAACGATCCAGACCATAGTCTCTTGCTTTGCCTGCAGGAACAACTTCGATTTCTGCAGAGATGAAGTCATCTTCTTCGATGTCATACTTTTCCTTAAGCAGGTTCAGCAGATATGTCTTGACAGGATCTTTTTCAACATCCTTTGCCGGAATGGAGGCAACAAGTACATCCAGTGCTTCCCCTTCTACGACCTTGTCTGCTGTCTTGCTCATCTGGGCAGCTGCCAGATGAATCAGCAGATCAGAAATACCAACTACCGGATCATTGTCATCATCACCGATATTGATATCAATGATAGTACCATCCTTTTTGACAACAACACCAGCCAGTGTCATCGGACGGGCTACCCACTGGTACTTTTTAATACCACCATAGTAATGTGTATCCATTAAGCAAAGACCATTGGACTCATATAACGGATTCTGCTTGATATCTGTTCTTGGGGAGTCAATATGAGCACCCAACAGATTCATACCTTCACGAATCGGCTTTTCACCAATGATGAAAGCAAGGAAGTTCTTTCCCTTGTTTGTGGAATAGACACGATCTCCAGGCTTGAGCTGGCTTACAGATGCAAGATTGACAAACCCTGCTTCTTCTGCAGCTTTGACTGCATTGATTGTAAAGGCTCTTTCTGTTTTGGATGCAGAAAGGAAGTCCATATAGTCTTTGTTAAAGGACATCAGTTCTTCCATCTGTTTTTCGTCGAGTTTTTCCCAGACTGTTTTCTTAGACATTTCATTCCTCTTTCTATATGCGATAGTTCCGGAAAGCCTGTACGAATTCAGACGGTCCGGAAACGGTTATCATCATACCATGTTCCAGATGTTCATCCACTGTCATTGTACATACCTTCCGATATTCATCAAACATTCCTATTTTATCATATGGAAGAAAAACCGCACAGGTTTCTTCTTTTGGATACAGCTTTTCAATGATGGCATCCAGCAACAAAGTAATACCGGTGCCATGCAGACAGGAAGTCGTCAGACTGTATGTTTCGGATCGATCTTCAGATAGGTCCGACTTGTTGCCGACACGGATGACAGGAATATCATCGGCATGAATCTGTTTCAGCGTATCTTCGGTCGCCTGTATTTTCTGCTGGATATCCGGATCACTGCTGTCAATGACATGGATCAGCAGATCTGCTTCACATGCACACGAAAGTGTTGAATGGAATGCCCTGCGCAGTGGTTCAGGAAGATCGGATACAAAACCGACCGTATCGTACAGCAGAAATCCATACCCCTTATATTGAATGGAACGCACAGATGTATCCAGTGTGGCAAACAGCATGTCTACCGCTTCCACCGGACTGCCGGATTGTCTGCACTCCTTGAGAATACTGTTCATCAAAGAGCTCTTACCGGCATTGGTATAACCGATCAGGGCTACTCTTCTGACAAGGGTTTTGGATCTTCTTCTTTCGTCCCTGTTTCGCCTGCTTTCAATGTCAGACAGTTCCTTTCTGAGTTCGGCAATTCTGTTTCTGTATGTACGTGCAATGACAGCAGAGCGCATTTCACCAGCACCTCTGTTTGTCACTCCACCGCCTCTGCTTCTTTCCTGGCTCCCACCTTCACTGATCATATGAGGCAGTGCATATTCCAGCCTTGCCATTTCAACCTGCAGTTTTGCCTGTCTGCTTCTTGCACGAGTTGCGAAGATATCCAGGATCAAAGATGTACGGTCAATGACATTGATCCCGATCTGTTCACTGATTCGATGAGCCATCTGTACCGTCAATACATTATAGAATACAACAAGCTGAGCATCCGTATTTTCAACAAGCTGCTCCAGCTCCTCAATCTTTCCTTTTCGAAAGGCAGTATTGCGGTCCAGAGAATTACCTGTCTGGGTGATGATGGAAACCACTTCATACGCACAGGCTTCACACAATGCAACGCATTCCTGCATAGCTCCCTCAAATGATGATTCTTCTGTTTTCAGACAGATTCCGGCAAGTATGACTTTTTTCATAATATCGGAACACGATGTGGTCTGACCACACTGTAAGGATCCAGATTGCGTGGCGGTTCAGGATTGTCACAAGGTTCATTCAGTTTTCTGACATAATAGCTGACATCCTTCCATTCCCCGTTTTTATATCCAAACTTCTCAAATACAGCCTTCTTTTCAAAGCCACAGGATAGATGCAGTTTTTCACTCATTTCATTGCCAGAAGTAATGATGGAAACAACATTGACATATCCATCTTTCTTAGCAAGATCCAGAATGGCATCCATGAGTTTTCGACCATAGCCCATACCTCTTTCATCCGGATTGAGATAGATGGAAAGATCACATGTCCACTCATATGCCTTTCGTTCATGAAAGGCTGAAAGATACGCATATCCGATCAGACGGTCATCTTCCTGCATGACAATCCATGGATACTTTTCTCTGATGGTATGGATTCTTTCCAGAAATGCAGTCTGATCCACAGGACTGGTTTCAAATGTACAGCTGGAATGTGTAATATACCAGTTGTACCACCACCAGCATGTAAAAGCATCTTCATCTTTGATCATCCGGATCATCTTGTATACACCAGCCTTCCATCAGATACTGTCATCATGACCTGGATATTGTGAATCTGCTTTGGATCTGTTTCATATGGATCCTGATCCAGAACTGCCAGATCTGCGTAATATCCTTCTTTGATCAGGCCGATCCGATCATCCATGAATAACTGTTTTGCCCCATTAACTGTATAGGTCGCAATGGCTTCTTCCACACTGAGGCACTCCTTTGGATTCATCTTTTTTTGTGGGAATGATAAAGACTGCCTTGTGACAGCACACTCAATCCCTTTCATTACATCCGGCATTTCCACCGGTGCGTCTGAACCGTTGGAACATAACGTGCCTTCATACAGTGTATGGAATGGATAGGATGACTCTGCAAGCTCATGTCCAACCCTTTGCTCAACAACCGATGCATCATAATCAACAAAAATCGACTGATAGTAACACGAAAGATTCAGATCAATGATTTTGCGAATCTGATCAGGACGGAGAATCTGACAATGGACAATGCCATGATGAAGCGGATTGCCTGGACAGATATTCCTTTCCAGTACTTCCAGCCATTCATCCGCAGCGCGATCTCCGATACAATGGGCAATGGTCGGCATGTTAAACCGGTTTGCCAGCATGACATCCCTTTCCATATCCTCTTTTTCCATGCACATCGTACCTCTGGTCGAAGAATCATCACAATAGCTGTGATTCATTGCGGCAGTTCTTGCTCCTAAGGAGCCATCAAGAATGAGCTTGAGTGGACCGATTCTGAAAAAATCATTACCGACATCAAATGTATATCCATCATCCAGGAAGGATGCAAATGCCTGATCATCAGCAAACTCACACTGTTCATTGACCCTGACTGTCAGCTTTCCCTGGTAGGAAAGCTTTTCAAAGGCATCCAGCGGGCCACGGTAATCATGTGTCACAGAAATGAAGTCATCGGAACCGACAGTTGTAATACCACAGGCATTGACATATTCCTGTCCTTTGAGAATATAGCTCTGCAGTTTTGGTACATCTGCCTCTTTCTGCAGACCATGAATCAGATTGATGGCGTTTTCTTCCACTCTGCCTGTTGCGAAAATAACTCTGCCTCCTTCCATCTCAAAGTCTTCACTGATACCGGCAATCTCCAATACTTTGGAATTGACCGTCATCACATGCCCACACGCACGTGTCACAGCAATCGGTACCGTTGTACTGATTTCATCCAGTGCTTTTTTATCCGGTTTTCCTCCATCTGTAAAACGGTCCTCATTGTATCCTCTTCCAAGCAGCCAGTCCCCTTCTTCAACACTGCTTAATCCGTTTCGGCATGCTTCCTGCAATGATGCAACACTGGTGCATCCATCCAGCTGTACATTGGAAAGATAGAAACCAAGTTCGAGCAGATGCATATGAGAATCCACAAAGCCAGGACTGACATACATTCCTTTGACATCGATGATTTCATCACTGCTCTCAATTTCATCATGCAGATCAGATTCATGACCAACATGGGTAATATACTGATCTTCATAGATGATGACATCTTCGCTTCTGCCATGCATATGGCAGTGAATCATTGCTGTTTTCATTTCCTTCTCCTTATTCTCCACACAGAATCATTCTTGTATGGTAATACTGTTCCACCATACCGATCTGTGTGATGATTTCATTTCTGTTGATGGTCCATGCAGGTGGAGCAACGATCAGATGCATATGACTGTCTTCTTTATGATAGATGATGCCGATTACAGTTCCTGTAAAGCTTTCCCTTGGCTCATAGATTCCGACAATCCTTGCTTCGATATCATCGTAATCCTCCATTGTGACAGGTTGCTGCACATAACCGCAGTTACATGTCATTTCTCCATCACTTCTTAAATCCAGACTGCCATATGGCCGATCCACAATGACTGTAACGTTTTTTCCAAGGTATGATCTGCCACAAAGATATTCCATGGAAGCAAACGGGATATCCCCCTGTACTGTTTCCAGAGTTTCAAATCCTTTCTTTGCAAGAAAAGAAACAAGATCTCCATATCCCTGTACACTGATTCTTGCTACATGCATTTTTTCTGCCTGCTCAATCAGTTTCTGTAATAATGCACTGCCTGCCCCCTGATTGCGTCGATCCGCATGTACGATGAATAATGTGATGCGGAAGGAATCATCATATAACAGCACACCGCAGATCTTTTCATCGTCCCTGCATACAAGCCATGTATAGTCTTCCTTTTCCAGCTTCTTCAATATCTGTTCCGTTCCTTTCGATAGTGAAGCATCACTGCTCAGGCATTCCTTCAAAAACGCAAAGGCAGTGAGTCTGTCCTCCTGCCCGGTTACAATCATCATTTAAAGCTGTAATTGTCTGTCATAAAGAGGAACGGACTCTTTGATAACATCCTTAAGAAGCTGATCTGTCACAAATGTCACTTCGATCGGTACATTCTTTCCAAGTGGAACAGCGACTTGGCGAACTGCATTGAGAATGCGTTCTTCTTTTGTATCTGCTTCCACAATGAATAACAGTGCTGTAACAGGACCTGCCGTTTTCTGCTTCAGCCATACACGACTGATTTCCTGTTCCGTTTCACAACGATCATAAACCGCGTTGACAACACGTGTCGGATAAACGGATGGTTCACTGTAACGGATCGCAAATGGAGCCGGTACAGGATCTGGTGTGGCAGGCTTGTGCACATGGAGTCTGCCTGTAACAACACCTACCAGGTTTCTTGGAATCACAACATTATCTTTTCCCGGATTGATCACAAGGCCTGCAGCCTTCTGGTTATCAGCAAGCAGCTGATCAAAATCCTGAATGGAGCGGACGACCAGTTTCGGTTCAATGTCCTTGCCGAACTGAACATTTTTTGAATGTTCAAAAGCGGTAAACACCGGGAACAGTGTCTTACCATCATTTGTATTGAGAAGATAGAACTTGATCTGAGAAGGATGAGCATTCTGGATTGTACCATCTTTCTGCTGTCTGATATCGACATCAAAATCACATGGTGATAACAGTTTTGCCTTCTTCAATGCTTCAACCAGTGCATCCTGTTTTGCGGATGGAGAGCTTTCCTTCATTTCCTGAATCACCTGATCGAGTTCAGGATTTCTGATCGGTTCTGTTTTTGTTTTCTTATTTGCCATAAACTTTCCTGCTTTCCGTAAACAGTATACATTTGTGACAGTTTTTTCTCAATGTATACGATATGCAGTTTTCCTGATATTTTCTATGAATTGGATGTTAAAATGAAATTCGCAGATCCTTTATCGCACATTCACACACTGTTCACAAACTGACGATAAAGTATGACTGTAAAAAGAAAAGGAGTGATTTATATGACACAGTTCAATCACGATGACATTATCAACGCTGAATATGAAGAAAACAGGACTCATACAGCGCCTTATAAAAAAAGTCGGAATCGTCATGGAGGAGGTATTCCGAATATCGTTTTAACTGCAGCACTGTCATTAGCCTGTGGTGCAGGTGGAGGTATCATTGCGACAAAAGCAATGGATGATGGAAAGCAGGAAGTTGTTGTCACAACAGTGCAGCAGACTTCCCCAAGCAACACAACAACCGTATCCTCATCCTCAGGACTGACAACAGCACAGGCTGCAGAAAAGGCAGCGCCAAGTGTCGTTGAGATTCTGGCAGAAGGCACGACAACAACCTATGGATTCTTCGGTGGTACATATACTTCCCAATCCGCAGGTTCAGGCGTCATCATCTCATCAGATGGCTACATCATCACAAACCACCATGTTGTGGAAGATGGAGAATCCTTTACCATCACAACATACGATGGAACAGAATATGAAGCCACACTGGTTGGTTCTGATTCCAAGAGTGATATTGCAATACTCAAGGTGGAAGCGGAAGATTTGATTCCTGCCACACTTGGTGATTCCTCTACCGTACAGGTAGGCGATACAGCAATCGTCATCGGTAATCCGCTTGGCACACTTGGTGGAACAGTCACCGATGGCATCATTTCTGCAACATCCCGTACGATCACAGTCAACGATCAGGCCATGGAACTGCTGCAGACAAATGCGCAGATCAACTCCGGCAACTCCGGCGGCGGTTTATTTGATGGCAATGGCAATCTGATCGGTATCGTCAATGCCAAGGACTCTGGTACAACTTCATCCGGTACAACCATTGAAGGTCTTGGCTTTGCGATTCCAATCAACACGGCATTTGATGTAGCAACACAGTTAATCGAAAACGGTGAAGTCACAAACCGCGCAACAATCGGTGTATACCTGCAGGAGCTGACACAGTCTACTGGCAGATATACAGCTGGTCTTTATATCACAGAAGTCATCAAAGGCAGTGGTGCGGAGGCAGCTGGCTTGCAGGCGTATGATCGCATTATTAAAGCCAATGGCAGAGACATCAGCTCGTATGAAGATCTTTCAACAGCACTGCTTGGCAAGAATGTCGGTGATCCATTTGAAATGACAGTGGAAAGAGATGGCGAGCAGATCGATGTGACTGTAACATTAACAGGAAGCATTTCCTCATCCAACTGACTTACCGGTCCCAGGGAAATCCATGATGGATTTCCTTTTTTTTGATTGGCTTGATATATAACAAAACAGTACCGGACATTTCCGATACTGCTGTTTTAGAATTCATACTTTTTTCATGGAACGTGAAGCAATAAGCCTGACACCTGTTCCACAAAGATCTTCCTTTATGACCTGACCAATGGATACAGGTGCCTGTACTGTGATTTTCCTGACTTCTTCCATTGCCTGTTTCCATACATGTAAAGGTATTTCCTTTTCACTCATGACAGGCAATACACGCAATGTGCTTTGCGTAATCTTCACGGTTGTCGTCAGAATCCGCATTGGACATACGGATTCCTGCATGGCATAGTTCTTACCGTTTTCACAACTGTACCCTGTTACTTCAACTGCTTTTTCACCTTCCATGGTAACTGTGATTCTGCATCCTTTTGGACAGTTGACACAGATCAGCTGTTTTGTTTCCTTTTTCATGCATGCACCTCCACAATAAGGTCATCCTGCAATCCTTCCAGCATCTTCCCTGCAATAATCACCATTTCCATTTCACTTGGAATAACATGGTCTTTTTTCATTCTGCGGATTACCTTTTCACCAGAGCGGATCACTATCTCAACATGTTCCATCGGCTGTTTTACCCTGAAATACAGTTCTGCTGTTTTCATCACATTTTCCGTATGCACATAAGAAGGAACAACATAGCCTACCTGATTTCCGGCAACCACGGATATCTTATGGGACAGATTCTCACCGTTTTTCAGATACGCAGCCGCTCCATTTCCTGCCATTGTTCCCTGATGTGCTGCATAATCAGCCAGATCATGAACATGCAGACCATTACCACAGGCAAAGATGCCTGGAATCTCAGTCATATAGGACTCATCCACACGCGGTCCATGAATAGCCGGATCCATCGGAATACCACAGGCATCACCAAGATGATTTTCCGGAATCAGCCCGACTGACAATAACAGCGTATCACATTCGATCCGCTTTGTTGCCCCTGGAATCGGATTTCTGTTTTCATCCACCTGCGATAAATCAATTCCGGTCAGCCTTGTTTTACCATGAATACCGGTAACGGTATGAGAAAGATATAACGGGATATCATAATCGATCAGACACTGCTGAATATTTCTTGGCAATCCATTAGAATAAGGCATGACTTCCGCAACGCCAAGTACTTCAGCACCTTCCAGCCTCATCCTTCGTGCCATGATCAGTCCGATATCTCCAGAGCCAAGAATGAAAACTCTGTTCCCGACCATCATACCATCCATATTGAGATACTTCTGTGCCTGTCCTGCCGTATAGACGCCTGCAGGTCTGTCTCCAGGGATTGCGATTGCCCCGCTGTTTCTTTCATAACAGCCTACCGCAAGGATGATGACTCCTGCCTGTAATGTGACAACCCCATCCTGCATACTGGAACAGACAATGGTTTTATCAGGAGAAATCTTTGTCACCATCACACCAGTGCGGAAAATGACACCTTGAGATACAGCCTGCTCATAAAATCTTTGTGCAAACGCAGGTCCACTCATCTGCTCCCCAAAGGCACTCAGGCCAAATCCGTTATGTATGCACTGATTCAGAATACCACCGGTTTCTTCATCTTTTTCCAGAAGCAGTACATCTTCGATCCCGTTTTTCTTTAAGGCAACTGCCGCAGCAAGTCCTGCACATCCTGCCCCGATCACAACCGCATCATAATATTTCTTCATCATAAACGATTCTCCCTTACAAGTACTGTGGAACCAGGTTCATTCAGGCATACTTCAGTTTCCGCAATACCAAGTTCTCTGGCAAGTATACGTAAGACAGAAGGCTGGCAGAATCCGCCCTGACATCTGCCCATTCCCGGTCTGACTCGTTTTTTTACCGCTCTGATCGTTGTGGCTGGTACAGGCCGATGGATGCAGTCAATGATTTCCTGCTCACTGACATTTTCACATCGGCATACGATCTTTCCATATAACGGGTTTTTACGGATCATTTCATTCTGCTTTTCAATGCTTAATTCACTCATGATCACCGGTGGCTGTACTGTTGTTTCTGCTTGCGGATTGGCGGATGGATGAAGACGTGGTTCAACAAACTGATGAACAATGCGATCCGCAATTGCCGGTGCACTGGCAAGTCCTGGAGATTCAATGCCTGCTGCATCAATGAAGCCAGGTGCTCCCTTGACTTCTTCGATGATGAAATCATGGCGGTTTGATGTTGCACGGATTCCTGCAAATGTGCGGATATTGTGTCCCATCGGCATATCCTTCAATGTTTTTGTGATTGCTTTACGGACTGCCTGCAGGCCCTGTGGGGTTGTGGATACATCATCCCCATCACATTCAAGTGCATTCGGTCCGATCAGCGTATTTCCATAAACTGTCGGTACTGCAAGAACGCCCTTTCCAGCCGGTCCTGGAACCGGAAAAACGATATGCGATACCGGCGTACAGTCATGGTCCAATACATAGTATTCCCCTTTTCTTGGTGTGATTTCATAGTCACGGTGTGCATCAACCATGTCATGAATCAAAGGTGCATTGACACCTGCACAGTTGATGACCATTTCCGTATCAAAAAAACGATCATGACTGTGGACACGATATCCCGTTTCCCGTTTTTCAATTCTGGTAACTTCTGTATTCAGATACAGCTTTGTACCATTGTTCACAGCATTTTCCATACATCGTAAAGCCACTTCCCAAGGATAGATGACCTGTGTTGTATAAAAATCAATCACCTTTGTAACCTGGTCTGAAAGATGCGGTTCTTCCTTTATTGCCTGTTGCCCGGTTAATACCCGATATGGAATGCCTCTTTGATCTGCCCTTTGCATCAGCAGTGAAAGATGTTCCTCTTCCTTTTTGCCACAGGCCACAATAAAGGCACCTGTCGTTTTATGATGACAATGCAGCTGCTGTAACAGGGATGGATACATGCGTGCCCCCTGTACATTCAGCTGTGCCTTCAATGTTCCATCCTGTGGATCATACCCAGTATGAACGATCGCGGAATTTGCCATGGTTGTTCCATCCGCAACATCACTGTTTCTTTCAACAACTGCTGTTTTCAGATGATAAAAGGAAAGCTGCCTGGCAAGCATTGTGCCGATGATGCCGGCACCGATAATCACAATATCAAACATATTTTCTGTCCTTCTTTTTTATGAATACGATAAGTATATTATAGTTGTTTCAGAAGCAGATGAACATATGCATTCCATAGCACTTGTACAAAAAAAGCCGTATCATCAACTGACACGACTGTTTTTCATGGCGCAGGAACAGGGATTTGAACCCTGGCACCGTGTTACCGATCTACGAGCTTTCCAAGCCCGCCCCTTCAACCACTTGGGTATTCCTGCAGATCTCTTTTTTCGAGTGCCTATTCAGTATACTACAATATTTTGAAAAATCAAACATTTTTTTGTACAATATTGAAAAAGGTAAAAATACATGGCGAAATATACGAAACAGATGCTGGCGGATGCTTTGTACCGCATCCTTGAAAAGAAACCTCTTGATCGAATCAGAATCAGTGATCTGACACAGGAATGCGGTGTCAACAGACAGACATTCTACTATCACTTCCATGATATTTATGAACTGGTAGAATGGATCTACCTGACGCAGGCACAACAGGCAATCGGTGCTCATCGTACATGCCGTGACTGGGCAACTGGCATGAAAGATCTTTGCGAACTGATGATCCGTGAAAAGAGTTTCCTGAACAGAACATTTCATTCCACATCCCACAGCAATCTGGAAAAGATCATATCCGATTGGACGTTTGATCTGATCTATGAAGTCATCAAAGAAGAATCTGCAGATTATATCATCACAGATCAGGCAATCCGTTTTATTGCCACCTTTTATAAAAATGCCTTTACCGGAATTGTCCTTGACTGGATTGATAACGGCATGGCCATTGCTCCTGAAGAGCTTGTCGGCTATGTTGCACGCATCATGCATGGTAACCTGGAAGATTCCATCCGAAAATTTGCAGTCAGAAAAAGAACATGAACGCCGCTCATGTTCTTTCTTTATAGAAGGCTACTGTACCACATTCATATGGATGATCCAGATACAGAGCATCTAGTCTTCCATCTTTTTTGATCATGCGTATGATCAGAATATCTCCTGCTGCACCCGTTACCATGATAATACCAAACAGAAATATAAACAGATTAGAGGATATTACCCCAATCGCACATGGCAGAATACCCAGTAACAGATATGGTGCTATGGAACCGGCTATATAATACGACTGCTTTAACGGGTGACTGCATGTACAGTATGGCGTCAGCATCTTCCATATAAACCCGAATGAAATGGATCGGAAATGATCTTCACAACATAATCCCCATACTAATCCATGCAGAAGTTCATGTACTACAATACCAACTATCATTAAAGGAACCAGAAATATCATTGGAGTATTCATAGGCTTTCCTGTATTGAATACAATATACAGAATAATCCATACAATGACATCCGGTGCTACAGCAATCATTCCCTTGATGTTGGCATCTTTAACAGATATTGTCAGATCTTTCCTCTGATATCCTTCTTCCTGTAAATGGGATGCTAATGTATCAAATACAGCTGCTCTTTTTTCTTCCTGTTCACTCAGTTTTCTGTCCTGATTCTTCATAACATCCATGATACCACCTGATCATGCTTTTCTGTTATTCTTTTTTGACGTATACTGATGCCTATGAAAGACATGTTGAGAATCCATCAGATCCGTTGTGATATCGGGCACACACCGGACAGAGATGATATTGCCTGTAAACTGCACTGTTCCAGTGAAGACATCCTTTCCTTTGAAATTGAAAAGGAATCACTGGATGCAAGAAAAGATGACCTGCATTATTCCTATACCGTACTGGCGCATGTGAAAAACGCCCATCGGTACATCAGAAAAAAAGATGTCAGCGAAGGAAAAAAGGAAACCTATCAGATGCCACCATACAATCAAGGCATTACAGATCGGCCTGTGATTGTCGGGTTCGGCCCTGCTGGCATGTATGCCGCACTGATTCTTGCGGAAGGAGGATATCGTCCGATTGTAATTGAACGGGGAAGATGCGTGGAACAAAGGGAAAAGGATGTGGATGCATTCTTCAAAGACGGCATTCTGTCATCTTCCAGTAATGTTCAGTTTGGAGAAGGTGGCGCAGGTACATTTTCCGATGGAAAACTGACAACACGCATCAAAAACATCCGTATTTGCAAAGTTCTGCAGGAATTTGTAGAAGCAGGTGCCGAAAAGGAAATCACCTACCAGCATCGCCCACATATCGGTACAGATGTGTTACGCACTGTTGTCCGCAATATCCGAAAGAAGATCATTGCACTTGGCGGAGAAATCCGTTTTGAAACAACACTGCTTTCTTTGCAGATCAAAGATGGCAGCATTACCGGCATTGTTACAGATCAAGGTGAAATTCCATGTACTGCTCTTGTTCTTTGTGCCGGTCACAGTGCAGTCGATACATATCTGAATCTTTTCAATCAGGGCGTATCCATGATTCAGAAAGATTTTGCAGCAGGTGTCAGAGTGGAACATCCGCAGGATCTGATCAATCAACGTCAATACGGAAAATATGCAGATCATCCATCTTTAGGAGCTGCTTCCTACAGACTGGCACACACAGCTTCCAATGGACGTGGTGTGTATTCTTTCTGCATGTGTCCAGGAGGTGTGATTGTCCCTTCTTCCTGTATTGAAAACACGCTTTGTGTCAACGGAATGTCCTATTCTGCACGTGATGGGAAATATGCCAACAGTGCCATCCTTGTTCAGATTCCTTCTTCTGATTTTGATCATGGCCATCCATTAGATGGTTTTACCTATCAGAAGCAGCTGGAACAGCATGCTTATCGCAATGGTTATCATGCACCAGCCATGAACATTTCCGATTATGTTTCTCATCATACCCCTTCCTCATTGGTTCATGATTCCAGCTATCCGCGCCAGCTGATTACAGAAGACATGCATGCACTGTTTTCAGATCAGATCAATACAGCCATGGAAGAAGGTTTTCAGGCATTTGAACATAAAATTCCAGGTTTTATCAATCAGGGAATCATGGTCGGGATGGAATCTCGTTCTTCTTCTCCAATCCGCATTCTCCGTGATGAACATGGAGAAAGTGTTTCCATCAAAGGCCTGTTTCCATGTGGTGAAGGTGCAGGATATGCTGGTGGAATCGTATCTTCTGCTGTGGATGGGATCCATCAGGCAGAAAATGTCATTGCCCGCTTATGCAAAACAGATCGCTGATGCGACCTGTTTTTTATTTTGGATCAAACCCGAATTCTTCCGGCTGGAATCTTGGACAGACGGATTCTCTTGAAGCAATGACTGCAGAAGCAAGCCTTGTTCCGATACGACATGACTCTTCCAGGCTCTTTCCATATGTCAGACCTGCCGCAACCCCAGCAAAGAATGCATCCCCTGCACCGGTTGTATCAACAACATGTGTACGAAGTGGTGGAACAACACCATAGTTTTCACCATCTGTATAGACAGCACCCTTTTCCCCCATTGTTACAACAACATTGACATAGCCTGCTTTCGACGCTCTTTCATGAATGATTACTGCCAGCTGCTCCGGTTCAACATCATGATAATCTTCCGAAAACAGAATACCTGCCTCCTGATCATTGCATACAACACAACCCGTACGCTTCATCAGATCTCTTCTTTCTAAAGCAATCGTCATATTGGATACAACTGCATAGACCTTTTTTCCATATCTGTCAGCCAGTGTAAAAATACGGTTGAGCAGATCGGAAGTCATATCAATTTCTACGACAATGCTGTCACAGGATGAAATGATTTCATCCCCATGTTCATCCAGGATGTTTCCGATTTCGGAAAGATCCGGACGTTGTGAGATGGAAGCAACGACATCCCCTTCATTATTGAAGATCGCAAGCCACGTACCAAGGCCCGTTTCACTGCGGCGGATATAATCCGTCTTGATCTTATGCCTTTTCAGCTGTTCAATGACATCCGTACCTGTACCACTGTAATCCACAACCGATACAAATGTCGGTCGCAGTTCCATGTTGGCAATATCTTCCGCCACATTTCTGCATACACCACCATGTACCTGTATGACCTTACCGGCATTTCTGCCATCCATGACAAACTGATTGAGCGGATATCCTTTCACATCCACAAATACAGATCCGAATACTGCAATTCCCATATTGATTTTCCTCTTCACTTTACACAAATATTACCACAATCTCTGTTTTTCTTAACCATAAAACGTAGTATAATGATTGGTATGCCAATCTTATGGAGGAAATAATGCCACAAAAGAAAAAATCCGGCACAAAGGCCAGACGTTATAAGTATAACGACACATATCAGAAACAGTATATTCGCCGATATGTGTTCAAACTGAATACGAAGCATGATGCGCAATTGATTGAACTGCTTGAAAAGATGGATAATCGTTCCGAATGGTTCAAGCAGAAACTTGCACAGGAGTTATGATCATGCCAAAGGAAAAAAGACTGAATGGATTTGGAACCGCTGTGCTGATTCTGATCAGCAGTATTGGACTGTATATCCTGTCACAGCTGTTTCTGATTCCCTATAATGTATCATTGCATCGTGAAATGCAGAATCTGTCTGCTCAGATTCAACAGTTGAGATCGGATAATGCCATCCAGCATGCACAGATTGATTCCCTTTTGGAACAGCTGGATCTCATGGCTGATAGCTCTCAATAAACCACCTGTCCTTTTCCAGGAAGATACATCTTGTCTGTCCCCCGATCAGACAGACATATCGCATGCCACAGCCACCAACCTGAGATGCTCTGCGCTCTCTGCTGATGACACGATCGATCTTATATTTCTTTCCATCTTCCCAGCAGACATACAACGGTTCAATCGAGCCGTTTTTTGATTGTCTTAAGACAACATCAATATATCTTTTGTATAACTGTTTCATGGTCCCTCCCTGTATATTTATTTTATATCGCAACTGTTGCATATTTCAACATATTATGCAACATTTCATAATTTACAATTGTTTCATTGATGCATAAAGGCTATAATATGCACAAAGGAGCAATTATGAAATTATCCGAACTGATCAGAGAATACAAAGAAAAGACAGGATTTTCAGACAGCGAGATTGCCAGAAGATGTGGTGTATCACGTTCCACTGTCATGCGGTGGTCAAACGGTGATATTCAAAGAGTATCATCTGAGGCAATGTCAAAACTGTCAGAACTGTTCGGCTATAATATTGAACCACAGTTAAAAGGCATGGATATTTCCATGAGATTGCCTGTACTTGGTTATGTCAAAGCCGGATATGATCTGCTATGCGAAGAAAACTGGCTTGGGGAAGAGGAAGTAAGCCTTTCTGATCGAAAAAAAGGTGACTATTATCTGAAAGTCACCGGTGACTCCATGATCGGATGTGGCATCATGGATGGTTCTCTTGTTCTGGTACAGAAAACCTCCTCCATCAGTAACGGTGATATCGCCGTTGTCCTGATCGGGGAGGAGGTCACTGTAAAAAAGGTTTATATCAAAAACGGATTACTGATTCTAGAAGCCGCCAACCCGAATACCCCAGGTCGCATCTTCACGCAGCAGGAAGTTACTTCCCTGCCTGTACAGATCATTGGAAAAGTGCTTTCCTGTAAGACTTATTTCTAGATTTCGCAATCAATGCATGCACGTGACTTCATATGTGCCACAACATAATTCTTGAATGCGACATGAATCGGATCCACCTGATAGGCATCCAGATCTGCCATGGTTTCAAAATCGAATACAAGACAGATATCATAGTTGCTGGAAGGTGCCAATGGACTGTTTGTTACCACTTCCCCTTTTACTGCCTGAGGAAGTGTTTTCAACGGTTCACCAAGACGCAAAGCTTCTGCAACAACATTGTCATGATCTTCATCCTGTAAAGCAAACATACAGATGTGACGGATCATTTTTCTGCCCCTTTGAGTTCATACAGATAATGATACAGAGCACCGATCATATTGGCATCATTGCCGAATGTACATGGCACAACTTCAGGAGCTGTAGCCGGCAGTGCCATTGCCTGCTGGGCAGCACTGTAATACAGTGTCAGATTTTTTCTGATGTAGTCCATCAGTAATGGCTGTTTGGAAATACCACCACCAACTGCGACACGCTGTACATCCAATGTAAACTGCAGTCCCATGATACCGGAAGCAATTGTCTTTGTATATTCATCGATTGCCTGTAATGCATATTCATCGCCATGATTTGCCGCATCAAACAGAATACGGCCATTCAGCTGTTCTGCGTCCTGGTTGGATAAACGTGCATATCTGTCAACAAGTCTGCCGACGCCATTTGTCACTGCCCACGCATTACCAAATTCCATCGGGAATGCATACAGATTCATTGGAATACCAGAGAATTCACCAGCTGCAAACGTGTGACCACGATACAGCTTTCCATCAATCACAACTGCACCGCCGATACCTGTACCAAGTACCATGACAAAGGCATCCTTGATTCCCTGTAAGGATCCCTTCCAGATTTCCGCAAGAGCTGCAGCTTTCGCATCATTTTCAACCGCAAACGGAACCGGGATGACATCTTTCAGCACATCCCCAAGGTTGATACCATCAATATAATGCAGAGCTCCACTTGTATAGAAATATCCCTTTGTTGCATCAATCTTACCAGGCGCGCTCATGACAAGTGCTTCAATGTCACGATCCGCATAACTGTCATAGACTTTTTTCAGTCCATCTACAAGTCCCTGTAGACCTTCTTCATATGGAGTCGGGAATTCACCCTTCTCCAGAATTTCAGCCTGATCTGTCATCAGACTGTACTTGACGTTGGTGCCTCCAACATCAACAGCCATGTAATTAGCCATAATGATTTTTCCTCTCTTTGATTCTTTATCACTATTATAAAGTCAAAACCTTAAAACAGAAGTGATTATTTTGTGACATTGATCCATTTGCAGAATCCGGAACAGTTTTCCAGGTCTGCAATGGACAGACGGACTGCCGAAGCGGCAGAACCACAGGCAGGATATACTTCATCATATGCCTTTAATGATTCATCCAGATAAATCTGAACTCTGTCATCCTTTACACCAAACGGGCATACGCCACCTGGCTGATGCCCCACATATTCTGCCAGCTGTTCTTCACTCATCATCTTTGCTTTTTTGTGGAATGTTTCCTTATATTTATGGTTATCTACTCTTGCATTCCCTGCAGCAAGAATCAGAACCGGTACATCACCCACCATGAAGGAAAGTGTCTTGGCAATTCTGCCTTCCTCGATTCCAAGAGCCTGAGCAGCAAGAGCCACGGTAGCACTGGATTGACTGGTGACAATGATCCGATCCCCATATCCTTTTGCCTGCAGGTCATTCTGTGCTGATTCAAAAGACATCCGTAAATGCCTCCTTCTGCATACGGAAGGAAATGGCCGTTTCACTCATCGTACGGATCAGAGCAAGACTTTGAACATCATAGCCTGCTTCACGCAGTTTCTTTCCACCATCCTGGAAACACTTTTCAATGCAGATACCGATACCTTCCACGGATGCTTTGGCCATATGACACAGCTCAGCCACACCGGCAACCGTATTTCCATTGGCAAGGAAGTCATCCACAATCAGTACACGATCCTCTTCATTCAGATATCCGTTTTCAATGGAAAGGACAAAATCCTTCTGCTGTGTCTTTGATGTTACAGTGATACTGCAGCGATCATCCAGTGGCATCACATCACTTTTATCTACGATCAGACATCTGACATTCAGATACATTGCGGTAAACACTGCCGGTGCAATACCACCTGTTGCTACTGTAACGACCTTTGTAATACCATGATCTGCAAATCTTTTCGCAAGTGCTTTTCCCATTGCATCCATGAGTGATGGATCAATCTGTCGATGCAGGAAAGTATCTACCTGCAGAATATCATCACTGATCACTTCCGCTTCTTTTGCAATCTTTTCTTCAAGCTGTTCCATGTCATTCTCCCTTCAGACCATACAGTCCTGTATATTTATCACACAGGTAATCCAGATAAGTATTCACATTGAATCGCTCACCTGTTGCCTGCTTCAGAATATCTTCCGATTCCAGATAACAGCCATACTGATGGATGTGATCTTTCAGCCATTGTTCAATCTCATCAAATCTGTTTTCTTCCAGCAGTTTCTGCACATCGATCTGCTTTTCCATAGCCGAAACAAACTGGGCTGCATAGGCACTGCCTAATGCATAAGTCGGAAAGTATCCGAAACTGCCGGATGACCAGTGTACATCCTGCAGAATGCCCTGCGAAGCCTGTTCTGCCTTAACACCAAGGTATTTTTCATACATGGCATTCCATGTTTCATCAAGATGTTCTGTGGATATCGTTCCATTGAACAGACCTTTTTCAATCTCATAGCGGATGGCGATATGTAACGGATATGTCAGTTCATCCGCTTCCGTTCTGACCAAAGACGGCTTTGCAACATTGATTGCCGCAACAAACTGTTCCAATGTGACTTCTCCCAGCTGAGATGGGAATATTTCCTGCAGTACAGGATAGTTTGTCTTCCAGAATGCTTTAGATCTGCCAAGATGGTTTTCAAGAAGTCTGGATTGGGATTCGTGCATTCCACACGATACACCATCGGAAAGAATCATTCCATCATATAATGGGTCAATGTTATGCTCATACCATGCATGCCCTGCTTCATGAATGGTGGAAAGAATGGCAGATGCCACATCATTTTGAATATACTTTGTTGTTGTGCGGCAGTCATTCTGGCATGTCCAGCTTGTAAACGGATGTTCTGTTTCATTCTGATATCCCCAGGAAGGGTCAAAATGCAGATAGGAAAGCAGATGCTCCATGAACTTCTTCTGCCCTTCAATCGGGTAGTTGTGATGCAGGAAGGAATCATCGATCTGATCTGCCTGTCTGACGCGATGAATCAGTGGTACAAGTCTTTCCGTGAGTGCAGAAAAAAACGCATCGTACTTTTCCATGGTCATACCTGGTTCATAGTCCTGCAGCATCTGATCATATAATGGCAGATTACTGTTCCTGCAGGCATATTCTTCCCTGCGGGATTCTATGATCTTTTTCAGGTACGGCTCAAAGATGCTGTAGTCATTTTCACGTTTTGCCTGAAGCCATGCATCATATGCCTGATTAAACAGCATGGATTGCGCAACATATTTTTCTTTTGGAAAAGAAAGAGAGTTGCCTAAGCGGATGGCGTACAGCTGACAACCCCGTCTTACAACCGGATCCACCTGCTCATCATCTTTGAGAATGTTTACGATTTCCAGCATTTTCGGGTCCATCATGATGGAATATGCTTCCCCCGCAAGATATGCACTTCTTTCATCCCTGTAGGATGCACCTGCAGCTGGTGCAACCGTAGCCTTATCAATTTCAATGATGGAAAGTGCCATCTGGTAGGCAGACATTCGAAACACCCATTGTCTGTATGTTTCAATCATTTCTTCACGTGTCATTTTCATACCTCTTTGTGCTCTCCATTATACCACGTATAAAAAAAGATACCGCATCGGGCGATATCCTGGAACATCTGAAACAGCCATGTGATAATCGGCAGGGAAATCATAGAGCCAAGTGTTGATACAAACACAAGTCTCGATGCAAAAGCGCTGTTTCCATCATACTTTTCTGCAAGCATGGCTGTCGTACTTGCTGCCGGCATAGCAGAAAGCAGAACACAGACATTAGCAGGTAAGACTGCCACGTCAATTACCCGACTATAAAGAGTCGAGGCTTGTAACTCACTCATATGGTCCTGACGTCATTACAGCTGTAATGCTCCCATATTAGACACTTTGTGTCTCCCTCGGTACAGAGGACTGTGGCTACATCGTCGGGTGATTGACGGACACCCGTATTGTAATTTTGTTATTTATTCAGTGATACTGGTTTCTCATTTTCTGAAACCCTTAACTTCGGATTCTCATTACCGGAAATCCATAATGTTCCTAACAACTGAATATTCATAGCACCAACCTGATCGTCATTAGCCTGATATCCGCAACAGTCACATGTATACAGATGTGAATCATGGTCTCTATTGGCTTTATGGATTCTTCCACACTTTGGACATCTTTGTGATGTGTATTCCGGTGATACTTTAATAACCTTAGAACCGACTTCTTCTGCTTTGTATGTCAGAAACTGTTCCAGCTGGTAAAACGACCATGATCGTAATTCATTACGCTGTTTACTGTTACGGTTTCTCAGGTTTTCATCAAAGCTGACATCCGTCAGGTCTTCCATCACAAACAGCGTATTGCTTCCGTATGTATCCACGAGTGTCTTTGACAGGCAATGATTGACATCGCTCATCCAACGGTTCTCTCGTTTTGAAATACGTTTCAATGCACGTTTTGTGTGATTTTGTACCTTTAGACTGTAATTCAGCTCTGACTTTATTAAAGTTTTCTCTTTTCCTGCATACCGCTTCACCAGAATAGAAAGAAGTCTGATCGTTCTCATCGTATGTTGTCATCAGATAACGAAGACCACGATCAATACCGACAACATGCTTCACCTGATCTTTGTCAAATTCAGTATCGTTCTTTCTTGTCACAGGAATGTGAAAGTACCATTCATCTTTCAATGATACAATCTTTCCTGTTCCAAATGACCATGTACCATCAAAGTAATCACTGAAACATGCAGGTACATCAAAAGTTACTTTGATTCTGCCATCCAATGTATTCAGGGATAGATATGTTGTATTCGTCTTTTGATCTGTTACAAAGCTGTAATCTCTATTTCTGACAAGATCTGCCTGTGGTCTGGAAAACAGAACAGGTTTCTGCAACCAGTCCAGATTCCGGTAGACGCAGTACCACTTGTTCGTATAGATATCCTTGAACTTATATGGCTTTTCCTTCATCTGTGTTCTGATCCCATCGTATCTGGCTGTCACGGTTCGTATTGCGGATTGTGCCATCTGTGACTTCAATCCAAATTCAGAACGTATTGTCTGATACAGCCTGTTACTAAGAGTTACAGAACTCATTGGAAAGCCATGGTCAAAGATATACTGAGACACGAAATTGCAGGCAAGACGATACTGCTCTGTCATATGTTGAACAGAGCTTATTTCAGTGTCATTCATGTGAATGTGCAGTTTCATTGTTTTCACAGTGTCAGCCATTTTAACCTCCTTCAATACTTTTATTATACCGAAGAATCCCTTATGATATCTGTGCCAGATAAGCTATGGTTTTGGAAGAGGGATCTTATGGACACACGGATATTCTGCATGCAGTACAGGTAACGTATCAGAAGTGACAATCAAGAGATACATTGAAAATCAGGGTTAGTCAAACCGCCTCTAAAGAGTCGTTGTTTCCTTTGTTTTTTATGAAGATTCTCTGTGGAATCAGAAAGACAGAGGCGTACAGCAATCCAGTGGAGCCGAATACACCTTCCGCAATCGGCATGCCAAGAAATCCCGCATTGGATACCATCGTACCATATTTACAGCAGTTTCTACGATCCTCATCCATCCATCGATACAATACCATGTTGCATAATGCATACAGTATCTGAATCACGAATGAGATCAGCAGAATCAGCAGTGCAGACATCATCACACCATCACTCAGATCCATCTGGAACGAGCGGAAGATGGCACATGGCAGGATAACCATGATCACAAGATCAGTCAGCTGTGCTCTTGTCTGTCTGGATAATCTGCCTGTTTTTCCAAGCCACCAGCCGATTGCCATCAGAATGAATATTTCGATCTGTAAACCAACCATATCTGCCTTCTTTTTTGAAATACCAGATTTGATTATACATGCTTTATGATCCGATACTTCGTTGTATTTCAGATATTTAACAGTTCTTTTCCATATGTTTCAGGCAACAGAAAATCCGGAAGCCTATGCCCCGGATTCTTTAGAACTGATTATTTCAGATCTTCTGCCTTCAGACCTGCAGATGTCAGAGCTGCCTTTGCAGCTTCAATCGTCGCATTGGAAGAAATTGTTGCACCAGATACTGTTTCAACATCAACTGTTGCACCTTCCTTCATTGCTTCAGCAAGCTTGGCAACAGCCTTGTCACCAAGACCCTTTGTTTCATCCTTACCTTCCGCAACAACATCTGTGATGTGGTTGTCTTCGATTGTCAGTGTAACTGTAACATCACCACCCATACCCTTGGCAGAGCCTGTGTATTCACCGGATACAACCGGTGTGGACTTCCAGGAAGGATATGTTCCTGCAACAACTGCTACAACAAGAAGTGCTGCAGTAGCAGCTAAACCGATCATTTTATTGTTTTTTGCCATTTTGTTCACTCATCCTTTTCAATTCTTTGCACAGCCGGCAATTGTCAGATGTTTCAGACACGTCACTGTCGGCACGCTTTTATTATTATACTGTGTCAGGCTGTCAGAAAACAACATATCTTTCTTCTGATCTGCAATATTTCCTGAAACTGAACCACCTTTGACAACCGTAATACCATTTTCATCATGCAGATAACCAAGACGGATTTCACCAAAGATATCTCCTGTGATCGCATTGACTTCAAAACCGGAAAATTCCACAACTTCCAGATAACTGCCCTGACGAATCTGTTCTTCCGGTACATTTGAAGGTGTGACCTCATAATTTGTCAGATTGAATGTATGGTCCTCTTTCAGGTATTGGCAGAAACGGCGTGGTCCGATCAGTGATTTCACAACGCCTTCCTCAATCAGCACGCGATCTTCAATGAGTGCTCCTTCTTCATCAATCACCTGATTGAAGGATGAATTCGGAAGATTTCTTTTTGCGCTGATCGTAAGCGGACACACCGCATCACTTTCCATCAGCCTGTCCCCTTTATGCACCTTGGAAATGCCACGATAGATATATGCGGTATCAATCTGTGTCATAAACCAGTCATAGATCCGTACGGATTCTTCTGTGGAAAACAGTACCGGCAGGTTTAAACCGGATGGTGTATCTACAGCAGATAATCGATCAATACCATATTGCATTGTCTTTTCGATTTCATGTTTCAGATATCTGCTATCACAGTTACCGCTTCTGTACATGCGATACAGTTCAATTTCATGCTGGTCATTTCTGGCATTTACAATGACTTCCGCCATACTGGAAGGTACAACTTCCGTTACATCAATCCCATTGCTGTTGCGATAGCGGATCGTATCTGCCTGTGTAAAGATCTCATAGGAATTCAGGTACGCCTGATCTGTTTCTGCAATGGACTGCAGTGTATGGATATAATCCCGTGCATTGTCGTACGGATCTGTTTCCTGCTGGCACTTTACAGTATCGGATGGATGATTCAGATCAAAGGATGGATTGACACCATACTTTGCATTTTCACAAAGACGATTTACAGCATCTTCCACTTCACGTTCACTCCATGTTGGGTGGATTTCCCCATTTGCCATACCGACAGACTTTCCATCATCCATATTGACATAGACAGTGACATCGATATGAGTCACATTTCTTGTACGGTTTTGATCAAGCTGGTGACGTATGAAATAGAATTCCCATCCATGGGTTGTACATTCCTTCATTTCCCAGCCATCAGCCTTGCTCCTGTTCAGCATTTCTACAATTCCATCACTTCTCATGCCAGTATTCCTTTCGTCTTGAGATATGGTCCGCCATCAGCAACCTTGACGATTTCCTTGTGTCCCTTACCACAGAAACCGTTACCGAATACTTCCTGCTGATTGGAAGCCATTGTGATATTACCAAGAATATCCGGTACATACCCGGTCATGATGATCGGTGCAACAACCTTTCCCGTCAGTTTTCCATCTTTGATTTCCCGACCCAATGAGATGATGCACTGAATACCCCAATGCTTCGGATCTTCCATGCCGGACTGCATTCCTTCCAGCAGATATCCATGATCGATGGAAGCAATCATCTCTTCCAGTGTATCGTTTCCTGCATCAAATAAAGTATTTGTCATGCGTGTATAAACCTTGTGTTCAAAGCTCTGACGCTTGCCATTACCTGTTGGTGCAATCCCAAGACGCTTTGCGGAAAGGGCATCACAGATACCTGTTTTCAGAATTCCATGATCGATTTCAATCGTATCGCCCGCACGGACGCCCTCATCATCAAACACATAGGAAGATACATTTTCCGCACATAATGCACCTTCATGCATTGTCACAAGATCACTGCCGACACGCTGATCGATATAATGTTCTCCTAGAGCTCTGTGCTTGACAAACATATCCATCTCCACACCATGGCCAAATGCTTCATGAGCAATCAGACCGGATACTTCAGGAGAAGTAATGATGTCATATTCACCAGGTTCAATCCGCTGTGCAAGCAGAACATCTTCCGCCTGTTTCAATGCATCCTGCCATACATCCTGCAATGATGCAATAATCTCAGGTCCTACTCTGCCTGAAACACCCATATATCCATTAGCATTTCTGCCGTCTTTGGCAACAAGTGGAACAACAGTAGCTTCTGTATATACATAAGACTGACGCATATCCTTTTCACAGGAAAGGAACATCTTTGAAATATGCGTAGACTGGGCAGATGACTGCACTTCATATGCATATTCACTTGCTTCTGCCGTTTTATGACACAGTTGATTCATCTGATCCACAATGACAGACAGATCACATTCTTCAGGGAGCATCTGTGCTTCTGCTTCAAAGCGTACACTGTCCATCTCATCATCAATAATGCCGGTAACATACGGCCTGACTCCACATAAATGTAGCAGTTCTTCCTGCCTGTTGAATGCTTCACGGATCTGTTCCGCCTTTTCCCTCCAGCATTTCGGATCAAAGTCATTGCATGCATATTCACTATAGTGATCATGCCGTGCAACTCTTACAACGATGCCTCTTTCAGAAGTCATATTCTGCGTAGACACCTTTTTCATATGCAGTGAAGTAATGATTGAAAAACCTGTGGAATCTGTTGCCAGAACACTGACATAATCATGATCTTCACTCAGATCTGCAATCAGCAGTTTGAGTCCATCCGCAATGGAATCAAGATATTTTGAAAATGGTACTTTCATGTATTTTTTACCCTTTCATCAATGACAATATCATATCACCAAACATCATATGTATGACCCATAATCGTGCTTGACACATATGGTAAAATGAGACAGAAACAAAAGGAGGATCAATGTATGAGAAAATTCACACTCGCAACCGCATCCACCATTGACGCACATAAGTCATGGCTGGATGAAAGAAACATTCCCATGATATCCTATACTTTCGAACTCAATGAGCAGGTCTATATTGATGACTGCATGGAAGATACAAAACGCACTTTATACAGTGAAATGAGAAAAGGCAATCAGCCGCGTACAAGTCAGATTACAGTTTACACGTACTATGAATTTTTCAGATCGCTGATTGAAAAGGACAGAAATGTTCTGTTCATGGATATGGACAGGGCACTCAGTTCTTCCTACTTCAATTCCTTAAAGGCAGCAGAACAGATCAGAGAAGACTATCCCGAATCCAATCTTTACATCATGGATACACGATGTGTAACTGCAGGACTTGCCATGCTTGTCTCAAAAGCTGCAGACCTTGCAGATGAGGGAAAGACAATGGAAGAAGTCATTGCCTGGGTAGAAGAAAACAGACTGAAGATCTCCCACAGGTTTGTTGTGGATGATCTGGAATGGCTCAGAAAAGGTGGAAGACTTTCCAACTCCTCCGCTTTCATCGGTTCCCTGTTATCCATCAAGCCTTTAATCCACGTGGATGATGAAGGAAAACTTGTTGCCTACGCAAAGGTCAGAGGCAGAAAGAAAGCATTGCGGACACTTCTGGAAAACAGTGAAGCAGATATGGGAAATCCATCTGAAACAGATGTCATCATTGCCCATGCGGACTGTTATGAAGACGCAAAGGCATTTGCGGAAAGTGTCAGGGAAAAGTACCCGGATCTGAAATCCATCAACATCATGGAGCTTGGACCGGTCATCGGATGTCATGTCGGCCCAGGCTTGATCGCAATGGTGTACAACAGTAAAAATCCATCCCGTTCAGCATGAAGAAAGGAATGAATCATCACACGGATTCATTCCTTTTTTTGATTACAGAATCTCTTCCAGCTTTTCTAAGAAAGATTCTTCTCCCCATGTATTGATTTTCCAGAAGACTGCCTGCGAACCACCGGAAGTAATCGCAGAAAGACGCACCGGTTCATCCCCATACTGAAACAGCGTGACATTCATACTGACACGATTATTTCCAAGA
This sequence comes from uncultured Erysipelotrichaceae bacterium, assembly GCA_945877405.1. Lineage (GTDB taxonomy): Bacteria > Bacillota_I > Bacilli_A > Erysipelotrichales > Erysipelotrichaceae > Bulleidia. The sequence continues at coordinate 38,497 of CAMCSA010000016.1, forward strand.
TAGCTGAAGCGTTCAAACACAAGCACTTCACATCGTGCCATTTCTGCTTTGAAGCTGCTCTGATCTTCCAGTGTCGCTGACATGCTTCCTTCCAGGATTCCATCGATGATAGTATTACGCAGCTCATCAATATCTCTGTTCAGTGTTTTTTCAAGTTTTGCCATAACCTTCACCTTCTATGGATGTAATTTATCATGATGAAACAAAGAAATACACGGGCATATCGGAAGAATAATGACTGTTATTTTTCCTTATCGGTGGAACAGAACAAAGTCATCATTGACTGTCGTATCCGCAAGGCTGATCTTCAGATTGATATCCTTACCGGACATGCGGATGGTATGTTCAGTTGCAGTTGGAAAGATACGAGAGGACATCACGATTTCATCATTGATGAATACTTCCACAGTACTGTGGTCCACAAAGATTTCCATCTTCTTTAGCGGTTCATCCAGTACGACTTCACGACGTGATCCATATTCGGGATTGACAACATGCACCATATCAGTTCGATCACACGCAACCGTTTTTCTGGAAGCATCATAACTGATCTCGAATCCGCGTTCCATATTCTTCGCAAAAAGGTTCAGACGGATATCCGAATCTGATGGATTTTCCAGATCAATCACACATGCGGATGGCATTCTACCAAACAGCCTGTTTGTCTGAATGGAACCATTGACTGCCTCAAATACTACATCCTTGCGTAATGCTTTCAGTGCTTTTGCTGGTCGCTGTTTCAGCCTACCACCTTCAATGGACAGCAGTCTTGGCAATGTCTGCATGTTTGCCCATCCTTCTTCATCTGTTGGAGGATAGCAGCAGTCAGAACAGCCAAACCATCCTTCCAGCACTGCCTTATCACGATATTCTTTCTGGAAGGCACATTGTGGTGCATAGAAGTCAAAGCCATAATCCAGCAATTTCATTTCACCTTTCGGTACAAACTTCAGATTTTCAAGATCCAGATCCCCGATGAAATAGACCGACTGATAGGAGTTTGTTGTCAGATCTCCTTTTTCATGCAGGCCCTGTGGAGAAAACAGAAGCAGCCACTGTCTTCCGATTTTTTGAATATCCGGACATTCACACATATAACCGAAAGACGGATAACCTTCGATACTCAGCTCTCCCATCAGTTTCCATCCATCTCTGATATGACGGGAAGAAAACAGAAGAAGTCTGCCTTCATGGTTTTCATTCTGTGCACCAAGAAGGATGTGATATTTTCCTTTTTCATAGAAGATATGCGGATCGCGTTGATGACCGGTATAACCTGGTTGTGGATAGATGATCGGTTTTGCATCCTTACCGATTCTTCCACTCTGATCCATTGCAGCAAGCATCTGGTATTCTACCATTTTTCCATAATCATCTTTTGTATTTCCGGTATATACAAGATACAGCACATTATCCTTGACATAGGCAGAGCCTGAAAAACAGCCATCGTTTTCATATGGAGTCGTAGGTTTGATCGCAAGCCCTTCATTTTCCCAGTGCATCAGATCATCTGAGGTGACATGATACCAGTGTTTCATCCCATGAACAGCACCAAATGGAAACCACTGATAGAAAAGATGCCACTTCCCATTAAAATAACTGAATCCATTCGGATCATTCATCAGACCGGTAACAGTCTGCACATGATACTGCCCTCTCCATACGGACTGACTGATCTGCTGATGCAGCAGTGACAGTCTTTTTTCATCTTTCTCACTCAGAATCTGATCTTTTTCTTCTCTTGTCCATTTCTGCATGCCATTACTCCTTTACTGCAAATTCATAGCGTATTTCATGTGTCAGTGTTTCACCTGCTCTGACAATCGGTTTGTCGTTGACTTCCGGATAATTGATCGCATTTGGAATGTATTCCGCTTCCAGGCAGACAGCGCTTCTGGCTGGATATACATGCCCTTTCTTCCCTTTTGCACCATTCAACCAGTTGGCTGTATACAGATGGAACCCAGGGAAATCAGATGAGAATGTCATTTGTATATCCTTACCTTTCAGTACAGCCATCTGCCTCATACCCATCCCATCAATCGGATAATGGTGATCATAACCTGCACCATAATGCAGCTGGATATCATCTGCATCAATATCTGTTCCAATTGGTTTTGACAATGTAAAGTCAAATGGTGTTCCCTTGACTGGTACCATCTGATTTAACGTCAGACACGTTTCATCCAGCAGTGCATAATGATCAGCAGAAATCATCAGTTCATGACTCATGGCATCTTCGCTTTCGTCCAGGTTGAAGTAGGAATGATTGGTATAGGCAAACAGGGTATCTGCTTCTGCCCTGCCATTGGAAATAATGGCGATACCGTTTTCAAGAAGCCTGTAAGTGATCGTCACATGCAATGTACCAGGATATCCTTCTTCTCCATCTGGTGATACATATGTAAAACTGATAGCATCATCCTGCTGCTTTGCTTCAAAGATCTTCTGATCAAATCCATGGATTCCTCCATGATTGGCATTTCCGTTATTATTCACAGGAATATGGTATTCCTTACCATTCAGTGTAAAAGTTCCCTTTTCAATTCTGTTGGCTGTTCGACCAATGGAAGCACCAAGGTATGTATCATGACTCATATAGTCCTGTACGCACTCATATCCTTCCACAACATCCCTTTTGAATGGAAGTACTTCCAGTGATACAAGCGTTGCTCCATAGTCGGTAACAGAAAACCGGATATTTCTGTTTTCCAATGTGTACAGAAAAACTTCGCGACCATCGCATTTTCCAAAACTTCTTTTCATAGCCACTCCTTGTCTTACAGAAGTGTAAGACCGTTATTTTTGTACTTTCATTTTATCATGATAAAATATCAAAGTATGAAAAATGAAGAAAAATTCGAGAAAACGGGAATGGGTTCGCTTCTGTTCCCGATTATCACAGCAGTCGGTATGGGATTTATTCTGTTTTTCAAAGACAGAAATGTTGCATATTCATACCTTGTTGCTTTGATACCGATTCTGCTTCTGATCGGAGCAGTCGGAACATGGTTATACAACAGAGATGCTGATATGAAGCTGTTTGGTGCAATTGCATGCCTTAGCAGTATTGGAGTCGGCTTACAGATGTATATTGATGCACGATATGTGACGCTGACATCGTTCTCGTTACCAAAGCTGCTCGTTGGAATCGTCATTGCAGGATGTTTTATTGTCTTTTATCGGATGATCAGAAAACTGCTGACATACAACATCACAAGTCACATACTGATGGTTGTATCTGCACTTCTGTATGGAATCCTTGTTTTCAAAGGTATTGATCCGAATGGTTATGGCACTTCTGCCTGGATCAGACTTGGCTCCATTACCGTTCAGCTGACAGACTTTACGAAAATCTGTGCCGTACTGTACTACGCCGCGCTGTTTGCCGCAAAAAAGCCAAGAGAAGACAAAGCAGTTCTGCTGCAGTCAAGTCTTTTCTTTGGGATTAATCTGGCAGGATCTGTGCTGATCAGGGAACTTGGATCCTTTCTGATCCTTCTTTTTCTGCATCTTTCCATTCTGTTTATCTTCATGCGCAGATCCACTTTCAAACGAATCTATCTGATCGTACTATTCTGTTCGATCTTCGGTGCAGTCGCAATGTCATTTCTTCTGTACCACCTGATCTCACCAGCCCATGATGCCGGTACGATGAATTCTGTTGAAGCTCTTCTATGGCCAATCATCAATAAGGTACATCAGCGGTTTTCTGTAACAGCCAATATCAATGCGGATCCATACGGCTCCGGCTATCAGCTGTATCAGGGACGCAAAGCATTATGGATGGCAGGCCTCTTCGGTAACACGGTAAACTTCACAGCCATTCCTGTTGCCGAATCGGATATGGCATTTGTAGCCCTTGTCAATTCTTTCGGCTGGCTGCTCGGAATTTTTGTACTGATCTGTTTTACAAGAATTGTCATCAGCGGATGCATGTTAAGCCTGCGTCTTGTTCATATTCAGCTGCAGGACTCCATTGTACTGTTTGCTTCAACAATCATGCTTTTCCTGCAGGCAATGATTGTCATTCTGGGCTCATGCAATGTAATTCCATTTACCGGTTTACCGATTCCGTTTCTTTCCCGTGGTGGAACATATCAGGCAATTGTCTTCTGTTTCTGTGGACTTCTGTTACTTGCTTCCGAACATGGTGGAAACAGACTCATTGATCGCAATACACAAGGAAAACAGATCCATGAAACAGAAGAAACACAGGATCACCTGACAATACAGGAGGAAGATGAAGATGCAGATACGCAGACCCTTAAAATCGGATTCTGATCAGAATGCTTCTTTTTCCGCAAAAAGAATCCGGATGACAATGATCGGATGCACGGTTGTATGTATCGGCTTTGCCGGACTGTTTGGCTATCGCTATGGAATCAGACCGGTCATTGATTCTTCAATCAATGCCTATGTCAATTCCATCACCTACCAGACAATCCAGGACTACGCAATGGAAGGTGATTATCTGGACCGCAACGGCAATCAGATCATGACCTGTCAGACTCCTGGCACTTCAGCCACAGCACAATATCCACAGAACTATTCCTTTGCCTATCTGCTTGGGTATTATTCTGTGTCCGGCATGCAGGAAAACATGTATGGATTACGTGGTAATCTCAAAGACTATACACTGTTCCATCTGGATGAAAACAACAAAGGTGCTTCCATCCATCTGACCGTGGATATCGGTCTGCAGAATTACTGCTGGCAGCTGTTGAATCAGATCGATGGATCGATTATCGTACTGGATAATGAAACAGGTGCGATACTGGCTTTAGCTTCCAACAGCCTTGTTGACTATGATGTCAATAATGTCAATACCCTTCTTGGCAGTGACGTGGAAGGCTCACAATACAGACGTGGCACTTATGAAACCGATCCTCCAGGCAGCACATTCAAGATCGTCACTGCTGTTGCGGCATTAACAAAGCAGAAAGAAGAAGGACTGGATGACTCCTGGTTTGATTATACGGATTATGGCAGCTATTATGCGGAAGGCAGTGACTTCAGAATTACAAACTGGGCAGATCTAGTCTATGGGCAGATCACTCTTGAAAAAGCAATGAACAGTTCCGTCAATACTTACTTTGCGGATCTTGGCGTCCGTACAGGTAAGCAACAGCTGGAAAATACAGCAGAAAAGTTTCTGATCGGCAAGGATATCGAAATTCCGTTTCTGACTACCATCCACTCATCCATGGATATCGGTAACAGGCAGATTGATCTGGCACAGGCATCCTTCGGTCAGGGAAAGACTCAGATCACCCCTCTCCATATTGCGATGATCACACAATCCGTAGCAAATAACGGACATATGATGCAGCCATATATCGTATCTTCCATCGGTGATGGAAAGATTCCATTATACAAAGCATTCCCCCACAGACTCTCTACGACGATGGATACCGATGTCAATGAAAAGCTGAAACAGATTCTGCACTCTACTGCTGTAGGATATGGCTTTGATGAATATACCTATGGCAATGTATATGCCAAAACCGGTACAGCTGAATGTGTCAATGACAGAATTCACACATATATTACAGGTTTTACAGATGAATATACATTTGTTGTCAGCTACAACAACAGTTCCATCTCGACTGTAAATGTTCCTGCTGCACAGGCTCTTGTGCAGTATCTTAACAATGTCAATTACCCCGACTCTAAAGAGTCGAGGCTTGTAACTCACTCATATGGTCCTA
>CAMCSA010000017.1 GCA_945877405.1 uncultured Erysipelotrichaceae bacterium
GCATCGTTGATACAGTGTTTTCAAGTGCATCGTTGTTTTTCCAGCCAAGGCTTGCGGTCAGATCACCCTGTGGGTCGAAATCCACAATCAGTACTTCCTGCCCGTTACGTGCAAGCCCGATCGCAACATTTGCTGTTGTAGTAGTCTTGCCGACGCCACCTTTCTGGTTAGCTACTGCAATTACTTTGCATTTGGACATAATAAAAAACTCCTTTCCCATAGCCACTTGTACAGTGGTATGTAAAAAGAGTCTTTTCAAACAATTGAAACACTGTAAGTATAGTAGGTCGAGAAAAGTAGCAATTAAGTAGCAATAAAGTAGCAAATCGGAAAAAATCCTTATTTCAAAGGATATTTTGACTGCGAAAATTCCCCCGGAATTCTCCAAGCGTTAATCAATTTTATCGTCAAGAGAAACCAAGATCACTCATTTATCTGGGTGGTCTTTTTCTTTTACAAAAAACATCATTGTCTAATTCACAATGATGTTTAATCAAAAATCTTTTGTTTTTCCAACAACCATCTTGCTATATCCAAGATTTTAACTCCATCGCTTTGGGTTTCTTCATGTTTTGTTCTAGCTATGATCATTTTTGGATATGCATCCTTTATCGATAATAATGGTGATATCTCTCTTTTGAATGTTTCTTTTCTTGATATGTCATCAGACACTTGAATGTATGTTTTTTCACCGTTTTTTATCGCAACGAAATCGATTTCCTTTTGATATAGCTGTCCAATATATACTTCATATCCCCTGCGAAGTAATTCTATAGCTACTATGTTTTCGTAAAGATGACCATAATCGGTATCCTTTGAACCTAAAATTGCGTATCTAAACGATGTGTCCGCCAGATAGTATTTCATTTCTGATTCCAAATATTTTTTTCCTTTGATGTCATAACGCCTTACAGGGTAGAAAAGAAAGCATCTGCAAAGATAATCGAGATAGGCTCCAACTGTCTTGTCGTTTGTCTTATAAGTACTATTTGTTAGTTTATTTGCAATATTTCTTATTGAAGCTCTTTCTCCAACTGTATCGGTCAAATAATCAACTATTTTATTTAAGAGGATTTCGTCTTTTATTTTATACTTTTCAACGATATCTTTTACTACTGTACTTCTTACAATTTCTAATTGGTATTTTCTTTTATCTTCATCTGAGCGATATAAATAAGATCCTGACATCCCACCTTCTGATACATATTTATCAAAAGAATCATCTACATTATCTGAAGGATAATACTGCAGATATTCATCAAAAGAAAATGGATATACATCGATTTGGAATACTCTTCCTCTAAACAATGTTGCCAGATCACTTGATAGTAAAAAAGCATTTGAACCAGTTATATATATGTCAAAACGTTCTTCCTCATGTAAGCTGTTGATTGTTTCTTCAAAGTTATAACACATCTGAATCTCATCAATTAACAAATAATTATTTAAATCTTCAGAGTATTTAGAATCGATATAGTTATACAATTCCTCACTGTTTCTTAGGCTTGCATATTTTTTGAGATGCAAGGGAATTCTTATCACATTATTTAATTTATCACCTTCCAAAAGAGATGCATATGCATCTAAGAGTTTTGATTTTCCTGATCTTCTAATACCAGTAATAACCTTTATATCCGGAATATCTTTAACGGATACCAATTTGTCTAGATATAAGCTCCTTTTTATCAGTTTCATGGAAATCACATCCTTGCTGACATTATAGCATTTCGCAAAAATGAAAACAATTTAAATTTGCGAAACGATATATTTTTACAGAGATTTCAAAAGAATCAATCCAACTTTTTTTAGTAACAAGAATTGCAGAATTTATAAATTTTCCATAGCCACATGTACAGTGGTATGTAAAAAAGAGTCTTCTCAAACAATCGAAAAACTGTAAGTATAGTAGGTCAAGAAAAGTAGCAATTAAGTAGCAATAAAGTAGCAAATCGGAAAAATCCTTATTTCAAAGGATATTTTGCCTGTGGAAATTCTCACGGAATTCTCTAAGCGTTAATCAAATTTATCGTCAAGAGACAATCAGGATCACTCTTTATGGGTGGTCTTTTTCCTTGCATAAGAAAAGGCAACCGATTGATTGCCTGTAAAGTGGTGCAAGACTCGGTTCCGTGGAACACCTGTTTCGCTATCTTTGGAACATCTTCTTCGGAATAACGGAACACTAGATTCGGATCAATGGAACGCTTGTTTGCCCTTTTACAATTCCAGTTATTTCTGTAAGCATATTGTACGTCTTCGTTATTCCACGATCCACTTGACAGCCAGGAACCGCCTCCCTGCACCCTCAAAAGCGCTCCGCTAGCGAAAATAAAGCCCCTTGGCAACACCGGAGCTCACAAGTGTAGCAGGGAGGCCCCTAGCTATCAAGTGGCTTTCGCGGCATAAGCTCGACTACAATATGCTGTACAGTCTCCTATACAACTCATAGAAGTCCTATCGTTCCATCGAGGCGAACCGGTGTTCCACTAAAGCGGAACTGCCGTTCCGTTATTCCGATACTAGCATACAGTGGTACCCAGGAGATGGAGTGGATTTTTTTATCAGTTCACATCGAAAGAAATCAGTGCATGCTCCATTACATCACCGTCCGAAAAAGTGAAGTATACCGTAATGCGGTCTCCTGAAAAGTGTACTGAAGAGTATTCCAATGTCAGGTATGGCTGTAATTCAGGATAACATCTGTCATACAGGAACTGCGGTCTTCCTCCCAGTATGTCTGTCTGATACTGTAATGTAAGTGTGCCGGCTTGAGATAGACCATTATCAATCATGATCGGTTTGGACTGCTGCTTTGTGGATGATACCGTTTTACTGTGGCTGTAAGTAGAATTATATTCATCCAGTGACAGAAATTCCCTGTTATTGTTATAGGTGGCATTATATTCATGGAGGGAAAGGAATTCTTCTGAATCTTTTCTGGCATCATTGGCATATCTTTCATTATATTCAGATAGAGTCATAAATGAATCCGCTGACTCTTCGGCATATACAGAAACAATAGTAAATGGAACCATATAGAGTAATGCGGCAATGATCATGGTTTTCAGCATATTTATACCTCCTTTGTAATTTTATAGTAGCATAAAAAAAAACAAAAGAAAACGCTTACATGGTATATTCTGTTGAAATGTATTCTTACGGAAAATACAGTTTTTGAGTGCAGTGTGCTTCTTGATATTTGAGATCTGTAACATGTGAACACTGTTGGTAAACAGTATAAGCAGTGAAGCTGATCCGATATGTATGCATAAAGATCTGAAAGATCATCGAGTTCGACAATACGTAAGTCAGTATGAACATCAGCATATAAATCGGATCGTAAACAAGACGGTCTTTTACCTCAATGTTGTAATTGGAAACAACAGCTGATTCCTGAGTAGAATGATTGGATATTTCCATGATATTGTTCATGGCGGAATAACGCTGATAACTGTTTCCACTTTTGAGTGCAACAGCATTTTCATATAGTGAGCCAGGATTGATATCCTGAAGTGGATTGTTGGAAGAGATCAGAGAATCTGTCCAAAAATACAAGCTGTTACTGACAAATCCTTGGAATATTAAATTCGGCTTGAATTGTCAGGCGTTTTGATTGGGAAATGAAGATAAACATCTGTTAGTCAGTGTGCTGTTATAAGAGCGCAGGCATGAAAGTGAGTGCAGAAACAGTCAGAATTTACTTTTCCCCATATAGAGCGAAGACGTGAGTCAGTTCAATGGAAACAAAGTCCGCGATTAAGTTGCTGGTTGAGAAATACCAGTGTTTTGCTGCTTGTGATGCTGTATTTCCTGATGTATTAATTACGATCCGATGATAATAAACATAAGAAAACCAGTATCGATTGTGATACTGGCTGTAGAGGATTGTGTTACTCGAGAGTGTCAGTCTGAACGATGTTGCGTGCAACATGAACACCACTTGCGGAAGCATGTGAAAGGGAATGTGTAATACCACTGCCATCACCAATGATGTACAGTCCTTTGTATCTGGATTCAAGTTTTTCATTGACTTCAACTTCCATGTTGTAGAACTTGACTTCCACACCATATAATAGGGTGTCATCATTTGCAGTGCCAGGTGCTACCTTGTCTAAAGCATAGATCATTTCGATGATGCCATCAAGAATTCTCTTTGGCAGAACAAGGCTCAGATCACCAGGTGTTGCATTGAGAGTTGGTGTGATGAATGCTTCTTCGATTCTGCTTGGGGTTGATCTTCTTCCTCTGATCAGATCTCCAAATCTTTGAACAATGACACCTCCACCAAGCATGTTACTTAATCTGGCAATGGATTCACCATAGCCATTGGAGTCCTTGAATGGTTCAGAGAAGTTTTTGGCAACAAGCAGTGCAAAATTTGTGTTGGCTGTCTGTCTGGATGGATCTTCATAGCTGTGACCGTTAACAGTAATAATACCATTGGTGTTTTCGGATACAACTGCACCTTTTGGGTTCATACAGAAAGTACGTACTTTATCACCATAGGTTTCTGTACGGTATACAATCTTACTTTCATACAGTTCATCTGTCAGATGAGCAAATACTTCAGCAGGCAGTTCTACACGTACCCCGATATCAACTCTGCTGGACTTTGTCGGAATGTCCAGCTGTTTACAGACGGATTCCATCCATTTACTGCCGATACGGCCTACAGAAATAATGCAGTCCTTACATGTATAAGTCTGATCTTTTGCGATGATTTCATATCCATCATCTGTCTTTCTGACAGTATCTACATGGGTATCAAAATAGAAATCAACCTTATCTTTGAGGTGATGGTACAGGTTTTCAAGAACAACATAATTGATATCTGTACCAAGGTGTCTGACAGAGGCATCGAGAAGATGGAGGTCATTCTGGATGCAGATTGTCTTGAATTTAGAACCGGCAGTGGAATACAGTTTCGTTCCTTCACCGCCATATTTCATGTTGATGGTATCCACATAGTTCATCAGATCCAGTGCTGTTTTCTTTCCGATGTATTCATACAGGCTTCCACCAAAGTCATTGGTGATGTTGTATTTGCCATCAGAGAATGCGCCAGCTCCACCAAAGCCACTCATGATGGAACATGTCGGACATTTAATACAGGATTTTATTTTCTTTCCATCAATTGGACATCTGCGCTGTTCGAGTCTGTGACCGGATTCAAATACACCGACTTTCAGTTCCGGTTTCAGCTGCATCAGTTCATACGCTGCAAAAATTCCGCCAGGGCCTGCCCCGACGATAATAACGTCATAATTCATAAAATTCATGCTCACTTTCGTCATCTCTATTATACGTGAAGCGGACAGAAATGGCATGTGAAAAACTGACACATTCTAATCGATTCAGCTTGGTGGAATATTCTGTGAGTTGTTGTAGACTGAAAGCGGATCAAGGCGGTATGATGGTGGCGTCTTCAAATCTGAAAGAACTGACGGTGATTGTATGTCAGGCAATTACACTAGCAATGGGTGTTGCGGTTGTTGTATTAAACCTGATGGGAAATTTGAGTGAGGATAAGGGAATCGCATTGCTTGGGATCGGTCTGATTTTCAGTGGAATAGCGATGATGAGTCGGAGGTAAATATGGGTAAGAAAATGCTGGTGGCATGTAATATTATTGCGGGAGTCGGTTTTCTGATTGCGGGAATCGGTAATCTTGAGCATGGAACAAAGTGGCTTGGGGTTGTGCTTCTGATTTGTGGTCCATTACAGTTTCTTGGTGCCTGGGCAAACTGGAAACGGGATATCTGACAGTTGTCTAAGCTGATGAAGGAGAAATGATGAGTGGATATATCATGGAACTGCGAAAGCTTGTGGGACATCGGACATTGATCCAATGTGCAGCAAGCATTATCGTCATCAACCAGCAGGGTAAGATCCTGCTTGGAAAAAGAACAGATAACCATCTATGGGGTTATTCTGGCGGATCACTGGAAATTGATGAAAAAGTGGAAGACTGCGCAAAAAGAGAACTGCAGGAAGAAATGGGTCTGATTGCAGACGAACTGGAATTTTTTATGGTCAACTCCGGTAAGGAAGTGCATTACATCTATCCAAACGGAGATGAGGTATCGAATATTGAGATTGTTTATCTCTGTTATCAATACCATGGAGAAATATGCAGACAGGAAGAGGAAATGGAAGAGTTGCGTTTCTTTGATCCTGACGAAATCAGTCTTGAGATGATCTCTCCTCCTATCCGTCCTGTTGTTAAAGCGCTGATCGAAAAAATGAAGTCATGAACTGCATGTCCATGACTTTTTACAATTGTTTTGTAAACTTGTAATGCGTGTTGTTCAGCCCGTTACGCCTGTAGAAACGGTGTGCATCTTTGCGTTTCTGATTGGTTGTGATATCCATATTGACACATCCCTGCAGCTTTGCATATGTCATGGCGTGATTCAGAAGATCTGTTCCGATTTTTCGATTCTGAAAGTCGTTGTCAACACATAATTCCACAACTTCTGCAACTTTCCCACAATGGTGCATCTGATATGTGATGGATAATACAAGATAACCTGTTATTCTGTCGTTATCTTTGGAAATGAAAATGGAATGATTCAAGATGGCATGCTGGAATACTTCATACATGGCTTCCTGATCAAATACTGTTTTCTCCAGCTGGCAAACAAGCTGATAGATACCTTCAAAATCTCTTTCTTCTGCAACTGTAATTATATTCATGTGATGAGCATAGCAGAAATATGAGATATTGCAAATAATGCTAAAATTCAGAAACGGCGTATAATAAGGAATTACAGGGAGGAATATGATCATGCCTGCGGTTTCTTTTCATCATAAAATGAAAGATATTCTGTGTATGGTTGTGATGGTTGGCGTGGCAACCATCATCGGTTATGTATTCCGTACATTTCGGTTTCCGGAAACAAATATCGTCGTTGTTTATATTCTGTCTGTCATTCTGACAGCCAGGCTGACAGACGGGTATGTATGTGGTATTGCTGCAACGGTTCTTTCCACATGCGCCTTCAATATCTTCTTTACAAGTCCGTATTACACGCTGTCAGTTGATGATCCGACCTATCTGATCACATTTTCCATCATGGCAGCTACATCTGTTATTACCAGTGCGCTGACATCCAAAGAAAAACAGATGACTGCAGATGCGGTACGAAAGGAACAGGAGTCCGGAACGCTGTATTATCTGACAAGTCATCTTGCGGATGCTGACAGCATTAACAGCATTGCTTCCATTACTGTTTCTTCAATCTCCACAATCATGGAATGCAAAGCTGCATGTCTCTGCTTTGATGAAAAGGGGATGCCGGAACGTACATTCATCCAACAGAAAAATGAACATGAGCAGATCCGCCGCAGTGTTAAGGATCCGGATGCACTTGTACATCGGATTGAGAATCTCAGGACAGACTATGATGAGGGAGATGAATTTTATGACTGGCCGATTTATGGAAGCGAATCCATCCTTGGTGTTGTACGGATTCCAAAGGAACGTGCTTCTTCGTTGAACGAACAGCAGAAACGACTTCTGCATTCGATGATTGAATGTGTTTCGCTTGCGATGGACCGTCTGCGAGTCATGCAGGAAAAGATCAGAAGTCAGGAAGAAGCAAACCAGGAAAGATATCGCGGCAATCTGTTGCGGGCTATTTCGCATGATCTGAGAACTCCGCTTGCCGGTATCATGGGGACAAGTGAGATGATCATGGATATGAGTGAGCAGAACGAACCAAGGTATGAACTTGCTCAGGGAATCTATAAAGATGCTGACTGGTTAAGAGGGCTTGTTGAAAACATATTAAGTCTGACACGTCTGCAGGATGGAAGGCTGACATTGCATAAACAGATGGAACCGGTGGAGGAAGTGATTGGTGCTGCGCTCAATGTGATTGCCAAAAGAGCACCGGAACGTGAGATTACAGTGGATATACCGGATGAGATTGTTATGGTTCCAATGGATGCGGGACTGATTGAACAGGTACTGACAAATCTTCTGGATAATGCGATCAAGCATACACAGGTTCAGGATGAAATCATCGTTGCTTTCAGAAAGGATGAACAGAGTGGACAGGCAGTGTTTACTGTCAGTGATCATGGCACTGGTATATTGGATGAAGATCTGCCGAAAATCTTTGAGATGTTCTATACGACAAAAGGATCAGGACCTGATGCGCGGAGGGGAATTGGTCTTGGGCTTGCAATCTGTGAGTCTATTATCAGGGCCCATGGTGGTACGATTACTGCTTCAAATCAGAAAAAAGGAACAGGTGCTGTGTTTGAATTTACATTACCTTTGGAGGAGTCAGAATGAAACATACCGAAATGATTCTGATCGTTGAAGATGATGCACAGATCAGAAACTTCATAGCCTATACATTAAAACAGGAAGGATTTCCATGCCAGAGTGCATCTACGGCACAGAATGCATTGGTACAGCTTGTTTCCGGGCAGTTCGATCTTGTTCTTCTTGATCTTGGCCTGCCGGATTATGATGGAATGGAAGTTATACATAAAGTCAGAGAATGGTCACAGATTCCGATTATTGTTGTATCCGCCAGAGATATGGACAGTGAAAAGGCGGCAGCTTTGGATGGAGGTGCTGATGATTATCTGACAAAACCGTTTTCTGCAACAGAGCTCATGGCAAGAATACGTGTAGCTCTGCGCCACAGCAGCAGGTTTCATGGTGTGATGGAGCAGACGGTTTATTCTGTTGGTGGACTGTCCATTGATCTGGAAAAACATCAGGTCAGTCTAGATGGACAACGGCTGCATGTAACCCCGATGGAATATAATCTGCTTTCTCTGTTTTTCAGAAACATGGGAAAAGTACTGACAACGCAATATATCATCAAAGAGATCTATGGACCAGGATATGGAAACGATACGCAGGCACTGCGTGCTCTGATGGCTGCATTACGCAGAAAAATTGAAAAATCTCCTGCTAAGCCAAGGTATATCCTGACAGAAATCGGTGTCGGATATCGACTTGCAGATGAATAGGGTGAAGCATATAGTTGCTTCGCCTTTTCTGTTACCAGTAATGTTTCCGTCTGAATACAGACATGCATCCGATGATGACAAGGATACTGACAATGATAATGGCAGGGTATCCATATTCCCACTGCAGTTCAGGCATGTTGACAAAATTCATGCCATACCAGCCTGTGATCAGAGTCAGGGGCATGAAAACGGTTGTGACAATGGTCAGCAGTTTCATGATGCGGTTCTGCCCAAGATCGACCTGTGCCTGATATTCACTGCTGATCTGCGTTGCATATTCGCGCAGCATCTGTGTTTCTGAGCGCAGGTGGTTCAGCCTGCGAAGTACATACTGTAGGCGGTTTGAAGAAAAAGTATCCAGAAGATCGGCGGAGTTTTCCTGTAATGTTGTCATCATATCGTCCAGCTGGGCGTAGTATCTGTTACGGGCATTCAGCTGTTTTCGCAGATGGCTCATCTGATGGATGAAGTGATCTGTTTTTCCATCCAGCACATTCTGCTCCAGTTGAGAAAGCTGATCTTCCATGTGCTCGATCATGTTCATGTCATCCATGATCAGTGCAAGGATAAAGTCCATCAGAACATCATCTGCACCATCTCTGTGATGTGGTCGCATTTCGTTGATTTTCTGAAAACATTCTCCAGCAATTCCATCAGGATCAATCAGAAGCAGATTTGGTTCCTTCCATATGAATCCGACACTTTTTGCATGTGTTGGAATGTGGATTTCTCCACAGATTCTGTTGTTTTCAATGATCAGTCTGCATCCATTGCCTTTTGATCTGTCAAAGTTTTCTTCTGGTGTTAATGTGAGTGGAAGATTGGCCTGTTTCACTTCTTCCGGTGTCAGAATGGCAGCAATTCCATTCCAGTCCGTTATGTTCTCGTCTGTGATCGGGATCAGTTTATCTTCAATTCTGTAATACATGGTCTACCTCCAGAACAGATATTCTTCCAATAATCATAGCACTGATTTTGGATTGTGAATGTCTGATGGACGACTTCATCTGTTTCTCACACCATTCTCACAGAGATGCCGGATCTCTCACGCCATCCTCACAGCTGCAATCCTACAATGAAACTGCATCGGAAAGGAGAGCTGAGTATGGAAACGGATGACAGGAATCAGCAACTTCGTAAACTGTGTGAAGATGTCAGAAAGAAAGTGAAAAGAAGAGATTATGTATCCTGCCTACAGGAAATCTGTCAGGCAATGGGAAAATATCCGGATGCTCCACATCCACATAATCTTCTTGGAATTGTACTGGAAAAGGAAGGAGACCATGAGCGTGCGATGCGGCATTTCAGAGCTGCTTATGCTTTGGATCCTTCCTATCAGCCAAGCAGGGTGAACCTGGAAAGATTTGGTACGTTTATCAGTAATAACGGATGTGCATTTGATGAATCGGATTGCAACAGGAAAGGGTGGATGTAAGATGACAGGAAAGAAACACGGATATACTGTCGTAGTCGGTTGTGGAAGACTGGGTGCAGGTATTGCGGATGGATTGTATGCAGAAGGGGAAGATGTTGTGGTGATTGATCAAGACAGGGATGCCTTCCGGAAACTGTCCAGTGCTTATGGTGGCCTTACTGTTGAAGGAAATGGCATGGATCTGGAAATCCTGAAATCTGTGCAGCTGGAAAAGGCGGATACACTGATTGCGGTAACAGATCGTGATAATGTCAATATCATTGTTTCCGAGATGGCAAAACAGATGTTCAATGTTACAAAAGTAATCGCTAGACTATCGGATCCACAACGCAGTTGTGTGTACCAGCAGCTTGGTATCGAAACAATCTGTCCGTCTGTCCTTTCGGCACGACAGGTGGATCATATTCTGAATCATGATACGGAATTGATTTCGGAGGCGTAGGTATGAAAAAGAATATTCTGCTGATTGGTGGCCGCAGCAAAGCCAAAGCGCTCAGTCTCTCACTTGTTGCAAAAGGATGTCGTGTAACAGTGATCAATAACAGTCATGAAGATTGTCAGATGCTGGCAGATATTGATAAGTGCACGGTTATTTGCGGAGATGGGACAAAACCGTATGTACTGGAAGATGCAGATGCATCCTCCATGGATATTGTGATCGCTCTGACAAATGCGGATGAAGATAATCTGGTGGCATGTCAGCTGTGCGGAAAAAGATTTGGTGTGAAAAGAACAATTGCACTTCTGAATGATCCGAAAAAAACAGATTTCTTCTATGCGATGGGCGTGGATCGGGTGATCTGTACGATTTCGGCTGTAACCGACATCATTGAACAGCAGGCATTCATGGAGGAAATGACCAATGTCATACCGATTTCAGACGGTAAAATTCATATTGTAGAGGTGGAAATCAGTCAGGAGGATCCTTCGGTGTCCAGACAGATCTGGGAAATCAATCTGCCGAAGGAAGTGATTATCGGCTGTATTCTGAGACAGAATCAGACGCTGATTCCCCGTGGAAATACGAGAATCCGAGCGGGGGATATACTCGTTCTGATCTGCGGCGGGGGACAGGAAAAATATGCATTGCTTGAGCTGAAAGGTGGTGCTTGAAATGAAATGGTTCAGAGAAGGGAATGACTGTGGCAGACTGATGATCCTGATCGGAATCCTTGTTCTGGTACCGCTTGCCATTCTTCCATTTTATACAGAAGATGCAGAATATATCATGGCATTTGTCATTCCATCAGTGTTTTCACTGTTTGCAGGAGTGTCTGTCTGCATCGTGCATGGGAGTGAGAAGAAACAGGATGTTTCCAGAGCGGATGGACAGTGGAAAAGTGTGAAAACTGTTCTGTTTACATGGATCTGGGGAATTGTGATCGGTGCACTTCCGTTTCTTTTCTCCGGGCAGCTGAAACTGATTTCATCGTTATTTGAATCTGTCAGCGGATGGACAACGACTGGATTGTCCGTTATGGATGTGCGCATGACACCTGAGATCTTTCTGTTTTATCGCAGTTTCATGCAGTATTGTGGAGGTCTGGGCTTTATTCTGATGATCGTCATGCTGATTAATGACAGGTATTCCATGGATCTGTTCAATGCAGAAGGACATCCGGATCGACTGATGCCAAATCTTGGAAGAACCGCAAGAACAATTCTGTTCATGTACCTTGGATTTCTTCTTGCTGGTACGATTGCCTATGCAATTGCAGGTATGCCGGTATTTGATGGGATCTGCCATGCGATGTGTTCTCTTTCTACAGGCGGCTTTTCAACAAAGCTCAACAGTATTGGTGAGTATGACAGCTTTGCAATTGAGGTGGTAACGGTTATGCTGATGCTGCTTGGAACTACCAACTTTGCGGTACTTCTGCTGCTTGTAAAAGGAAAGTGGAAACGTGTATTACAGGTCAGTGAAGTCAGATTCATGACTGTTGTGCTTGGAGGATCCATTGTGCTGACTGGCTTATCCTTAATGCAGATCATGCCGGTACAGGAAGCTTTCCGTCATGCCTTCTTCAATACTGCTTCTGCTTTATCCACAACTGGTTATGCAACAATGTCCTATGTGGACTGGCCTGCATTTGCCAAAGGCATGCTGATACTGCTGATGCTTGTGGGAGGTGGACTTGGCTCTACAGCAGGTGGCATCAAGCTGACAAGGGTGTATCTGCTGATCCGTATGGTCGGACTGAATATCAGAAAGAAGATGCAGCCTGGCAGATGCGTGGAATCACCTTCGTATTATAGAGCACAGGGAAAAACGAAAATTGATGATGAAGTGTGTCTGGATACGGTTGGTTTTATCGGATGTTATCTGTTTCTGTATATCTGTGGTGTGCTTTGTCTGACGCTTGCCTGTAACTGCAGTCTGGAAGATGCGATGTTTGAGTTTGCTTCTTCCATCGGTACTGTTGGTCTGTCCATAGGTATTACCGGGCCGACAACAGGTTCTGCAGCATTGCTGATTGAAATGGCTGGCATGCTTCTTGGAAGACTTGAAATATTCATTGTGATTGCTGGAATCTGCAGATCCGTGAAATATGTGACTGCCAAAGCTGAAAAAATCTTGATAAAGAGCAGAATGTAAATGGAATTTCTGGTTGAAATTCCATTTTCCAGTTAAAAATACAAAATAATTGAAAAAAAATATCGTACAAAATTCAAAAAAACTGAAAAAATTAAAAATAAATCAGCAAAATCAAAAATAAATTCAAGAAAATATGAAAATAATGAAATTTATACTTGCAATTATTTTCAACAGAATGTAAGATTGTGACCATATTTTCAAAGACGATGACGAAGAGGGGAAGGATGACCTTCAGGCAAAGAGAGCTGTGCCAGGTGAGAAACAGTGCTGATCCATCCGGAAAAACACTTCAGCAGTCGCAAGCCCAACGGTAACAAGTAGGCAAGACGCTTGTCCAGCGTTAAAAGGACAGGAGCAGTGATGTTCCAGTAAGTGGCTTTCGGGCAAAACAGGTGGCACCGCGGTATATTTCGTCCTGTAATTGACAGGGGGAATCTGCTGCAGTGCTTTTTGTTTTGGGTACTACATATAGATTCTGTAAGGGGAGGAAAAAGATATGACAGATGTGGTAAGTATCGTCAACGACCATGTATTCGGTGTGTGGTTCCTGATTGGAGCAGCGCTTGTATTCTTCATGCAGGCAGGCTTCGCAATGGTAGAGGCAGGGTTCACCCGTGCCAAGAACACAGGTAACATTCTGATGAAGAACCTGATGGACTTCTGTATCGGATGTGTTGCATTCATCCTGATCGGTTTTTCATTTCTGTTTGGGGAAGATGTGATCGGTCTGATCGGTAAGCCTGGATTTGATATCTTTACGGCTTATGCACAGTTTGATTTTTCAAACTTCGTATTCAACCTTGTATTCTGTGCAACAACCGCAACGATTGTTTCCGGTGCCATGGCAGAACGTACGAAGTTCCTGTCCTACTGTGTGTACTCCGCAGTCATCTCCGCTTTGATCTATCCGATTGAAGCACACTGGATCTGGGGTGGCGGCTGGCTGGCACAGATCGGCTTCCATGATTTTGCCGGTTCCTGTGCAATCCATATGGTTGGCGGAACATGTGCTCTGATCGGTGCAAAGATCCTTGGCCCACGTATCGGTAAGTTTACAAAGGATGCTTCCGGTGTCATTACAAAGGTCAATGCGATTCCTGGTCACAACATTGCTATCGGATGTCTTGGATGCTTCATCCTGTGGTTTGGATGGTATGGATTCAATGGTGCGGCATGTACAGATGTTGCCCAGCTTGGTTCTGTATTCCTCACAACAACAGTAGCTCCATCTGTTGCGACTGTTGTATGTATGATCTTTACATGGGTAAAGTATGGTAAGCCGGATGTATCCATGTGTCTGAATGCATCTCTTGCAGGACTTGTCGCAATCACAGCTCCATGTGATGTTACGGACTGCTTTGGTGCAATCGCAATCGGTGCAGTTGCAGGATTGCTTGTATGCTTTGGAGTATGGTTACTGGATTACAAACTGCGTATTGATGACCCTGTAGGTGCTGTTGCGGTTCATTTCATGAACGGTATCTGGGGTACGATTGCAGTAGGATTATTCGCTACTGATACAGCTCCATCCTATGCAATTGCAGATGCAGCTGGTGTTCCTATGACAGGCCTGTTCTATGGCGGTGGTTTCAAGCTTCTTGGCATTCAGCTGATTGGTGTATTGAGTGTTCTTGCATGGGCTGCTGTTACAATTACAATCACATTCTATGTCATCAAGGCAATCTTCGGCTTAAGAGTATCGGAAGAAGAGGAAATCCAGGGTCTTGACTCTACAGAACATGGTCTTGCCAGTGCATATGCAGGCTTCTCCATTATGGATGTATCCATGTCCATGGATGTCAATGAAAACACAGATCTTGGTGAAAGTGAATATGTTGCGGCAAGTGATGCACAGAAGAAAGCAAGTGTTGAAGTTGTCAACACAAGCAGGGAACCAAGTGGTATTCATAAGGTTACTATCATCACAAGACTTTCCAAGTATGATCGTCTGCGTAAGGCAATGAATGATCTGGGCGTCACTGGCATGACGGTTACTCAGGTTATGGGCTGTGGTATCCAGAAAGGTGCTGGTGAGAAGTACAGAGGTGTTGAAATGGATGCAACTCTGCTTCCAAAAGTACAGATTGATGTTGTTGTAGGTACAATTCCTGTTGAGTCTGTCATTGAAACAGCAAAGCAGGCTCTCTACACTGGTCATATTGGTGATGGTAAGATCTTTGTCTATGATGTTGCGAAGGTAGTCAAGGTCAGAACAAGTGAAGAAGACTTTGATGCATTAAGGGATGTAGAATAATTCTGATAATTTCATGGATAAACGGCAGAGTGTACTGGCATGCGCTCTGCTTTTTAGTAGTAGAAAGATAATCCTTCACTGTAAACATACCCTGTGGTAATAACAGGGTGTTATACTGAGAAAAACAATCAGTGAGGTGTCTTATGGAACTGATTCATATTCAGAAAACATATCATAACCGGAATAATACAGTGCATGCTTTAAAGGGGATCGATCTGGATCTTTCTACAAATGGAATTATTGTGATTCTGGGACCAAGTGGCTGTGGTAAGACAACATTGTTGAATATCATGGCGGGCAGACTTTCGTATGAAGGAAGAATAGAAGATGTTCCTTCCTTTGATTATCTGACGCAGGAGTTCAATCTTTTTGAAAATATGTCTGTAAAAGACAATCTGCTTCTTGTTTCAGAAAACCGGGAGAAACTGGACTTCTACCTGGATGTATTTGACATGTCTGATCAGATGGACAAGAAAGTAAAAAAACTGTCCAATGGACAGAAAAAACGTGTTCAGTTTATCCGTGCATTACTCCATCAGCCAGGCCTTCTGCTATGTGATGAACCAACAGCGGCACTGGATCATGATAACGCTGTTAAACTCATGGATGAACTGCAGAAACTGTCAGATGAAGTACAGATCATTCTTGTTACACATGATATTCTTCTCTCCAGACAGTACGCTGACCGCATTATTACCATGGAACAGGGTGTTATTGTGGGCGATGAGATCATACATGAAAAGGGAAGGTGTCATCATGGAACAGAAATCGAACATAAGACGGTAAAGGAAACCGCCCTGCTGTCTTACAGGCGACTGGTTTCTACTGTTACAGGTACATTGATGCAGCTGATGCTGATGATGCTTGCAGTATTGACGATGTTTACGGTATTCAACATGTATGCTAATGTCCGTGCGCAGAGTGACTATGCTGATACATTTAAACAGGCAAAGAATCTGATTGTATCCGTACCAAAAAACAGGGAAGCAAACCATACTGAGACCTATTCCGGCTATGCAGTCAAGTATACTGATCTGACATATTCTGATCTGTTTGACTACAGTCAGATTGTTCAGGCTGTACAGGATCATCCGGAAATCATTGGTGTGGAAAGCTTTAACAGCTACCAGTACCAGCAGGATTATGAGCTGGAAGATCTGAGATTTGAAGATGATAGCCAGGCATATCAGACATTTGATTTCCATGGAAGACAGTTTCCGGATTTTCCTTTGGAGTCTCCGTTTATCATCCGCAGTGATTTTGAACCATATGAGGATTGGGATGAGTATGTATCAAAGGAATACAGAAACTATTATTCCTCAATGGTATCGGTGTTTGATCTTGTTAATGGATATGAAGATCTGCCTTTGCTTGCAGGTACAATGCCGGAAGACGACGGTATCGTTCTAAGCAGAAACGCGGCGGATATGCTGATGGAAATTGATGGGTATACATCGTATGAGGAAATGATTGGAAAAACCATGTCACTGGCTTTACGCGGGTATCGGAATTCCGGATATTATCTGCTGGAAGGTCAGTGGCCGATCTCCATCATTGATGTCAGAATTGCAGGAGTGAGCAGTGTTGAAAATGATTTCATGACAATGGTGTTCTTCAACAGCGGTTTTGGAAACAATCCTGTGTATGATTACTTTGTCAAGGATCCAACGCATATGAAACTGCAGTATGTCCGCTTCCTTTTGAAGCCTGGAAGTGATTATGAAGGTGTGGCGGAAGAGTTGGATGCATACTTTGATAAGATCAATGTGGATATTTCTGTTTTTTCAGGACAGGGATTACGGGAAGAGGTCAGACCGTATCAGTCGCCTGCAGGTCTGGTTGTATATGCCGGTATTCTGCTTGTTGTGATTGTATGCGTGCTTGTACTGTATCTGTTTGCTGGAAGAAAACGGATGATCAAGGAAAAACAGATCATGGAGATCTATGGATATTCCATCATGCAGGAAAGCATGATCCGGAATGTGGCTATGACGATTCTGGCATTCATATTATCTTTGATTGTCAGTATTCCATTCAGTAAACTGGTTAATGATTTCGCTGCTGCACATTATTACCAGCCGTTTATGACATTCAATCTGCCGGTATTAATGCTGTTTGCCTGTGGTATGGGCATTGCAGTCATTCTGCTTGAAGCAGGGATGACACACAGGAGGCAACATGATCACCATTAACCATGGAACAAAATCATTTGGAAAACAGAATGTGTTTTCTGATATCAGTCTTAATATTAATCACCCAGGCATGTATGCTCTGTGGGGAGAATCTGGATGTGGGAAATCCACATTGATGAATATTATTGCCGGGTATGACAGGTTTGATGAAGGAAGTGTTGTGAGTGAAGGGACTGTCATGACAATCTTTCAGAACTATGAACTGATTGATCAGCTGAATGTGTATGACAATATTACCCTTGGAAAAGAATTTCCTGAGGGAAGTGAATCCATGCTGGAAGTACTGCAGCTGAAGGATTTGCTGAAACAGTATCCATCCGAATTGAGTGGTGGGCAGAAACAGAGAGTCGGTATTGCAAGAGCTCTGATTCACCAGCCATCTATCATCTGTTGCGATGAGCCGACCGAATCTTTGGATATTGAAAACAGACATATTGTCATGGATCTTCTCAAACAGTATTCGCGGGATCACATTGTCATCATGGCAACACATCAGAAAGAGGCAGTGGATCAGTATGCGGATCATGTCATCCGGATTGTGGATCATGGACTTGTATTTGAAGAAGGTACTTACAGTGATCGTACAATTGTTAAGGAAAAAGAAATACAGTATGACAGAAAGACCATCAATACACTAGTGCATCAGATTATCAGCAAAAAGAACAGGCTGTTTGTCCTTCTGTTTGCATTACTGCTTGTATTAGGGCAGGCTTCGTCTTTGATTCGTCAGGTTCTGTTTTATGTGCCGGATGAGCAGAGTACACTGATTGCGGATTATGTTTTTGTCAAATGCAGTGACACTACGTTAATGGAACAGGTGGGACTGTATGGCCCTGATCGTATTCTGGATTTTACAGATCTGAGATATGAGAATCAGGACTGGCAGGTCAATATATATCCATACAGCGGAAATCCGAAAGGACTTCAGATCAGTGGAAAGGATCCAACCGGTCTTTCCGTACTGATCAATCAGAATACTGCGGAAGCGTTGTTTGATGGAAAATGGGAAAATCAGACACTTCCATTATGTATGCTTGTTTCACCATATGTGGTGGATGTGGAAGCAAGTGTTTCAGGAGTGATTGAGGAACCGGATACAGGTGCGATGAATATCTACTATTCCATGCATGCGATGATGCAGTACATCAGCAATCAACAGACACGTGAAGGCCAGGATCTGGATCGGTATTTCCTGGAAACAGAAGATGATTATCAGGTGAAAGTGGGATATGACAGGATTCCTGAAATCTTTGAAAATGTAAAGGGAAGAAGGAATATTCAGATTACAAGTCCTTATTATGAAGAAAAACTGTATGAAAAAAACAAGGGGCAGATGTATGAATATATGTTTACCGCTATGACATTCATCATTCTGATCATGTTGAGTGTGTTTGTCTGTGTTGTTACGGGTAAAGATACGATAACAGCACAGAAATCATTTGTTGTACTGATGAGTCAGAATATGGATGAAAAGCTGATTCAAAGCTGTTATCTGAAACAGAAGCTGCTCCCTGTTGTTATTGTGTGTCTTGTGGATGGATTGTCTGTACTGATCCTGAAAATGGTGTTTCCATATATTTCTGCCGTATCGTGCTTGTGTATGTCTGGGGTGGAACTGATTCTGTATATCTTGACACTGTATGTGTATGGTAGGAGACTCAGGAAGGAACAGATTTCGACAATGATGAAGGAAGATATCTGAAAGGGATTGCATTGTTGCAGCAACAGGTTGTAAGATAGCGATATAAAGAAAAGAGATAGTGATATGAAAAAAATATTGTCGATCATTGCACTTGCATGCATAATTACCTGTGTAGGATGTGCTCCAAAAAATGATAATAATCCACAGAATACACAACAGACACAGGGTGATCATCATCCTGATGCACATCATTAATCATACAAAGGAGACTGGAAACAGTCTCCTTTGTATAAAAGGGAGGGCAGTTCATGCAGACAAAAGATATCATTTCCATTCTTGGCGTAACGAATAATCTTCTCAGATACTATGAGGACCAGGGTGTGATCCATCCTGTGTGTGAATCAAATGGGTATCGTTCGTATCAAAGAAACGATATCGTTGCATTACTGGAAGGATTACGGTATGCACGGTTTGGTTTTCCCGTAGCTCAGATTCCCGCTTTTGTGAATGAAACAAAGGAAGAACAGAAAAAGCAGTTATCGCAGCAGCTTGATGTAAGGAAAAAAGAAATGCTTCTGATGCAACTGGAAAATCAGATCATGGAAAAAAGAATTCATGATCTGGAATGTCTGGAAATGAACATGAACCACTTTCATGAGGAAACAATGAAAGATAAAATCCTTCTTCCTTATCGTTCCTACAGTCATAATCTTGAATTTAACTGTGATGATCCGGATGGTTTCAGTGCCTGGGTTTAGAAAGTTTCTCTGATTGAATCTTTCCTGTATTTTTCGAAGGAATCTATTGTGCAGGGAAAGTACGAAAGTGGTATGTGGTGTCTTGCGGTTGATAAGGATACAGCTGAAATATCACAGGAACCTGTCTTTCAGCAGGGGATCCATATTCCATCGATGCAGATGCTTTCGATCTATGTGGAAATCGAAAATGATAATCCGAAGATGTTTCTGGATCGGTTGCATGAATGTATCAATGATGTAACGGATAAACATATTTCCATAGGGAATACTGTACTGGCACGCCTGTTTCTGCAGAATAATACAACTGCAACAGTACAGATCCTGATTGAGATTTCAGATGAGGATGTAATGAAGAAAATGGTTGCTTAATAAGATCCAATGGCTGTTATAATGACATGCATCCGTTGGATCATTCTGATAAAAAAAGATGACTTTTTAAGATCTGAAAAGAGGAATTCTGAAAAAACGGGTAATAACTATAGTGGAGGTTATTACTTATGATAAGTAAAAATGTGGTTTTTGATCCTATTAATAGAGAAACAATTACAGAACCTGTATCTGATGAAATATTCCATTGGCAAGGATATCCTGTGTTTCTGAAAGACAGGATACTGTCTGGCGTAAGAAAAGACACGCAATACAAGGTACATCATCATAAAGATCTGATCGCAAGAGCTTTCTTTCTGGATCCGAAAGAACTTGCGGAATTTGTAAACAACGAGCTGTATGATGGATATCCATTCACCTGTGCTGAAAACATTCAGTATATTTCAACAAATGGACCGGTATTTGATGTTCATAATGATGTCTTTGTCAGCTTTTCTGAAACACAAAGAGACATCTTTGCGTACGTATTGGGGACAGAACCGACAGGATATAAAAAGATTATTCTTGTTGGGCTGGAAATCCAGTCAGATTATTTTGAATACATGAATGGAAGAGTTGATAATTATGATGCACAGGCAAGAATGAGAGATGCGATGGCAGGAAGAGAGATGATAGATTGGAGGGAGTTCCAGAAGCTTGAGGAAGGGGAACATTTCCGTTATCTGTATTCCCATAATGGAAGGGTGGAGATTGTTACGATTGTGCTATACTTGAACTGCAGGCAGGGAAATGTATATCCGGACTGTGATTCGTATATCGGATATGACAGCTGTGAAGGTCTTCACAGTCTGAATAACAGGCAGTATTTTTCAGCTAATCCGCTGAATATGTCAGACATACATATCCGCCAGTACTCCATGCGTCAGAGGATTTTTTACGAGTGTATAAAGTATAACGACGATGGCAGGAAGTTTGAACAGATATTTGATGAATACCCGGAATACAGGATGGATAGGGAACTGGTAGTGATGCTGAACAGTTATTTGAATGTGAACATACCTGTTCCACAGAAAGGAGAAACGGTAATTATGTGTGAAGCAGTAAGACAGATTCGTGAAAAGTATGCAACCATTGCGAGAAACGAAGGAATTACAATTGGAGATGCAAGAAGAGTACTGGAATACTATAAAGATGGCACGATCTCAAAAGAACGTGCACTGCTTGATACCGGTTTAAGTGAAGAACAGTTTGATGTCTTTGCGGGTAGTGGAGAATATCCGTTTCCTCAAGCTTGATGTTTCATAAAATATAAAGGAAACAACGTCTCTTTAGAGTCGGGGTAATTGACAGTAGTGCACACTATGACAGCATTTTAACAATATAGGAGCTTCCTGTTACCAAATTACAGGAAGCTCCTCTATTGTTATCATAGGTCTTCTGTTGAAAAGCTGATGAATCAGGTCGTCATGCATCAACAGAATGTTTATTGCAAGGATATTTACATCAACTCTGTGATTCAGTCA
Organism: uncultured Erysipelotrichaceae bacterium; assembly: GCA_945877405.1. Classification (GTDB taxonomy): domain Bacteria; phylum Bacillota_I; class Bacilli_A; order Erysipelotrichales; family Erysipelotrichaceae; genus Bulleidia. The sequence continues at coordinate 21,722 of CAMCSA010000017.1, forward strand.
AAAGCGTGTCAAAAGAATACTCCATTCATTACAACAGACATTCGTATCAATGAAATAAGCCCTTCGCTCTCCATGGATATATGTATGATTCTGTCGGAGTTAATCGATATTGCATCAATCGTGATCAATAATAACAACAATTCCGGTCACTCATTGCATATTACTCTTAACTTCCAATAATTTAGACCCTAGATACTTTGTAAGGCATCGGATTATTCCGATGCCTTACAAGTTACATGGATTATTTTGTTCTATATCCAAGCCTCATACTCAGATCATTGATCCTTGTTTTGACATCTTTACTGTCTATATCAAATGCCTTCAGGATTGCTTTCTGTGTCTTTGTAATAGAATGATCCAGTCGATACACATCATTGCCATATCGGATCATCTCTATCTTCTCCAGTTCTCTGATTGCTGCAGGCACTGTCATATAGTTTCTCTTATGATCTGTTTTTTCCATTTCATCACACAGTGCTGTATAGATTCTGTTTCTTACAATCAGTGCCACAAACTCAATAAAGATCTTTGCTCTTGTAGATTCTATTGAATGTACTCTTGCAGCTTTATCTCCTAGATATGACTTATCACCTCTGAAAAGTTTCTCAGATGCATCTCTGCTCTTATACAGGAACAGAGCTTCCTTAGCTGTCATCTTCTGTGATGTGATGATTGTAAAGTATCCACACAGTCTGACAGCCTCATCAATCACTGATGTTCTTGGTACTACAGCCTGCAGTACCTGATCTTCCTGTCCTTCATGCCAGTACACAAGATCAAAGTACTTCTGTACATCCATACCATAGAATACCTGCTCTCCAATGTGTTTCTTCAGCTGTTTTTCCATTGTATCAATCTTTTCTTCAAACTCCGCTCTTTCAGCAGCAGCTTTGAAATCGTTATAGTATACATGAATGTATCTGTTCTTCTTATCTTGTGGAAGGAATGTGCTTTCAATGGTTGTACCGCTGACACCATAGGTGTAGATTCTGTTTATATAAGATTCTTCAAACGTACCTTTTACTGACTTTACAAACTCACTGACAGTACTCTTCATTCCTTTGACCATCATGATAAAGTCATATCCGTTATTATCCATGTAGTGGATGTTTTCCTTACTGAAGTATCCTCGGTCCAGTATAAAACCTGCATGTTCATAACCAAAGGATTTCATCTTCTGAAGCATGCACTGCAGCTGTGTTACATCTGTTATGCTTCCAGGATATTCTTCATATAACAGCGGTTCTCTGTTATTGACATCGTATACAACAGAACAGTTGAAGATTGTATCTGTCAGACCTGATTTGGAATGACCTGGTTCTACAAGCTCAATATCACCAGCCTGGCATTTCTTGTTTGTTGAGTCATAGGAGATATACACCTTGTCTTTTGCAGGCTGAATACTGTTCCATACATTGAAGAATGATATCTTCTGATCACATGTCAGAGAGTGAATGAAGTCACTGACAGTGGAATCACTGTAGATCTTCATTGTATCTGTAAACAGAGGATGGTTATAAGCATAGTCAGGATAGTATTGACCTGCATTGTTTTCACAGATGATAGTGTAAGCACAAAGATCAAGGAACAGACCTGGTTTATCATCAATGATGTCATAGATGATGTTTTTAAGACCAGATTCCTTCAAAATCTTTTCAATAACAAGGTATGTACCGATCTTCAGGCATCCGCTTCTTTCACATTCTTCAACCTCAGGAAATTCTTCAGCAGGGAAGAACTTGTAATAGTTGTCATTTGGATACATCAGTGTTTCATCATACTCACAGACTTTACCGATCGTAGTACGCTTAGGTTCTGGATACTTCTTTTCTTTGTTATATGAGTTTGCATACTGATAGTGGATGTAATGAAAACCGTTGTATTTCTTATGAAAAACCTTGCCTTTGATGACAGGAATTCTGACTGTGTGATCGTAGAACATAAGCACCTCCTAACGTGTATATAGTCCCTATGAATAGTATACACCACTTAAGCTCCAAAAGCAACAAAAATGCTGATAAATATCAGCAAATTTGAACTTTTCGGATGTTGAAAACATGTGCTTAGGGAGTTAAGTATTGGAAGTTAAGAATTACAGTACTTGAAAAGGCAGGTGCAATCATTCTGAAAACATCATACCCTCATCAGAATCATTCTGTTCCTGTCGATCTTGATGTGATCGTGATATTATTAACAGATATCATGGTGCTAAAAAAAAGTGGAAGATGGTGAATATGATACTGTCAGTATTATGCTGATCATTCCGGAGCAATGACTTCCGATCATCAGAGTAGAGCGGTTTATTGATTCCACAGCAGATTCAGATCTTGCATTAAAACAGGATACCTGAACCTGAGGAATGTACAGACGAATGGTGGAATATGACAATAAAAATAGAGGAGGAAAATGCTCTTGGGTAAAACAGAGAGGACAAAAAAGACAGACATTGCTGTCTGTCATGCTTCTGATTTTTCAGACAGTTCCATCCATCTCAGTTCTGCTTCTTCCAGGTTCTGCCTTGCTTGTTCAAGGTGGGAAGAGATCTTCTGGATTTCACTGTAATCCGTAACAAGATTGAGCTGTTGCTCCAAAGAAGATACATTTTCTTCTAAAGCAGGAAGCTGTGTTTCCAGTTTCTCAAGCTCTTTCTTTTCTGTGTAAGTCAGTCTGTTTGTTTTTACTGCAGTCTGTTTTTTTGGTTTTGCCTGTTCAGGTTGAGTTGTCTTTGTGACTCTGTTTTCCAGATAATCTGAATAACTCTGCTGCACAATGGAAATATGACTGCCATCAAATACAAACAGTCGATCAGCGATTTTATCCAGGAAGTAGCGATCGTGAGATACGGCTATGACAGCACCTTTGAAGTTGTCCAGGTAATCTTCCAGAATTGTGATTGTGTCTGTATCCAGATCGTTAGTAGGTTCGTCCAGTACAAGGATGTTTGGCGCTTGTAATAAGATGGAACACAGATACAGTCTTCTCTTTTCCCCACCGGAACATTTTTTGATTGGTTTGTATTGATCTTCCTTGAAAAACAGAAACCGTTCCAGCATCTGGGAAGCAGTGATTCTTTCACCGTCTGCAGTTTCGACGAAATCACCGAACTGTTTCAGATAATCAATGACACGCATGTCATCTTCAAATACTTCATTCATCTGAGCAAAGTAACCGATCTTTACGGTTTCGCCGATTTCAACAGATCCCTGATCAGGCTGTACCTGTCCAAGGATTGTTTTCAGCAGTGTTGTCTTGCCACAACCATTAGGACCGATAATACCGACGCGATCCATACGGAGCAGATTGTAACTGAAGTCTGTAAACAGTGTTCTGCCATCATAGGATTTGGATATGGACTGGATATCAATGGTCCGGTTGCCAAGACGGGATGCGGTAGAAGAAAGGGAGAGTTTTTCCTGTTCCTGTCTTGTTTCCATAGCAGCAATCTTATTGAATCGTTCAATTCTGCTTTTCTGTTTTGTGGAACGGGCCTGTGCACCAGCCCGGATCCATTCGATTTCTGTTTTCAGAAATCTCTGCCGTTTATGTTCCTGTAGTTTTTCCATTTCATAACGCTGGGCACGCTGCTGCAGATAATCAGCATAGTTGCCTTCGTACTGGTATAGTTTTCCATGGTCCACCTCAACGATATGGTTTGTGATTCTTGTCAGAAAATAACGGTCATGTGTAACAAGTACAACCGCTTTTGATACACGGGCAAGATACTTTTCCAGCCATACAATCATGTCCTGATCCAGATGGTTGGTAGGTTCATCCAGCAGGTAAAGATCTGCCTTTCTGATTAAGGCAATCGCAAGGGATACTCTTTTCTTCTGCCCACCGGAAAGGATTTCGATCGGCTGATTGAGATCCGTGATACCAAGTTTATTCAGAATGGATTTGATTTCGTACTCTTCTGTCTTTTCTGTAAGGCAGTCTTGTACCGTTTCGTATACGGTTTTACCAGAAGGGAAATCCATGTTCTGTGGACAGTAGGAGATTCTGTATTTCCCAAGAAATGTAACCTTTCCTGTATCCGGCTGTTCTACGCCAGCCAGTATTTTCATAAAGGTGGATTTACCGGCACCATTGAGTCCGACTACACCCCATTTCTGTGATTCATTGATGATAAAACTGACATGGTCAAGAATCGGTGTGACTGCATATCTGTAACTGACATCTTCCAGTGATAATATCATAGTGCCTCCCTTTGTTAACAAACGTTATTATTGTACCTGATTTTGAGAAAATGGAAACCGCTGTATAATGGAAAGACATAAAAGAGGGATATGAATGATGAATATGGAAAAACTGATTGAAGGGCTGTTAAGTATTGCTACAGATCTTGCGCTCAAGATTGTTACATGCCTTGTTGTATTTGTGATCGGTAATTATCTGATCAAAAGAGTTGTACGAATGCTGGATAAAAGCAGGCTGATGAAGGAGACGGAAGGTACGGTGCGCACCTTTACAGCAAGCTTTATCAAGATTGCCATGTATGTCATTCTAGCAATCATTATTGTCAATATCATGGGTGTGCCGATGGCATCTGTCATTACGGTACTTGCTTCAGCTGGTGTTGCGGTTGGCATGGCGATGCAGGGAGCTCTTGGCAATATTGCTTCCGGTATTGTACTGATGCTGTTTAAGCCGTTTAAACTGGGTGATTATGTATCCATCAGTTCTGTGGAAGGAACTGTCCGTGAGCTGAATCTGTTCTATACTGTATTTGTGACTGTTGATAACAGAAGAGTAACTGTGCCAAACAGTACCATGATGAATGCTAACATCATCGATGTCAGTGCAGAAGAAAATCGAAGAGTGGATCTGTACTTTACATGCGATCGACTGGAAGATCAGGTACTGGTCACACAGTTATTGAATGAAGAAGTGGAAAAGACAGAAAAGATGCTGAAGGAACCTGCTCCATTTGTGTCTTTGGATGGTATCACAGATACAACACTGAAATTTGTGGTCAAGGTATGGTGCAGAAATGGGGATTACTGGGATGTTTACTATGACCTGCTGACAAGGATTACAGCACAGCTGGAAACTAACGAAATCAGCATTCCTTCCGTGCGTGTTTCTTCTTTGGATCAGCCTCGCATCAGACAGTGAAACAATGTAAAATACCAGAAAATGGATTGTTCCATTTTCAGAAAGTGTAATCAGCCAGACTGTTATTCTTAGACAGTCTGGTTTATCATTGTTGGCAGTGAGGTAAGAAAGATGGAATTTGATCTGAAGAAACCATATTGTCGTTATTTCAGTGAGATCTGTGCCATTCCACATGGATCGTATCACGAAAAGGCTCTCAGTGATTATGTTGTAGCTTTTGCCAAAGAACATGGACTGGAATATGTACAGGATGAGATGTTCAATGTCATCATCCGTAAGCCTGCAAGTAAAGGTTATGAGGAATATGATCCGTTAATGCTACAGGGGCATCTGGATATGGTGTGTGAAAAGAATCCGGATGTGGAATTTGATTTTGCAACACAGGGCATTGAAACCTACGTGGATGAAGAAGGAAAGCTGCGTGCAAAGGGAACAACCCTTGGAGCAGATGATGGTATGGGTGTAGCGGAAATGCTTGCTATTCTTGCGGATGATACGCTTGCTCATCCTGCCCTTGATTGTGTGTTTACAGTACAGGAAGAAGTCGGTCTGTTTGGTGCCCTTGGTATGGATAAGTCATTATTAAGAGCACATCGTATGATTTCTCTGGATGGTGGAGGAGAAACATGTACCGCGATCTCTTCTGCAGGTGGAGTCAATGCGATCACAACCATTCCGGTTGAAAGAACGGAATGTACAAAACCTGTCTACAGTCTGAAAGTAACAGGTCTTACCGGTGGTCATTCCGGTGGAGAAATCCATAAGGAAAAAGGGAATGCAAACAAGCTTGTATCCCGTATCTGCAAGGAAATGATGAAGGATGGCGTGGATGTATCTTTGGTCAGTGTAAACGGCGGATCCAAGGATAATGCCATCTGCAGAGAAAGTGTGCTAGTATTTGCCAGTGATACACTAGCAGATACATTACAGACAAAGGCTTCCACATTACAGAAGAAGATCTCTGTGGAATTTGAAGTGTCTGATCCGGACTTTACAGTAGTGCTTGAACCATGTACAGCAGATTATGGCATGATGGATGAAAAGGATACAAAGAAGGTCATTGATTACATGTATCTTTGTCCAAACGGTTTCCGTCATAAGTCCATGGCAATTGAAGGCCTGACCCTGACAAGTCTGAACATGGGTGTTGTAAATACAGAAGAAGGCAAGGTTGTTATCAACAGTTCTATCCGTAGTGCTCTGGAAGAAGCTATCGATGATCTGATCGATACGCTGAGCTGTCTGGCTTCTTATATGGGTGGTACAACAGAAACATTTGCCAGATATCCAGGATGGAACTACAATCCATCATCAAAAATGAGAGAAACCTACGCAAAGGTACTCAAAGAAGTGGATGATGTGGAACTGGAATGCCATGCAGGTCATGGAGGTCTGGAATGTGCTGTATTTACACAGATTGAAGGTGGTATGGATATTATTACATGTGGCCCAAAAGCAGGGGCATGCCATACACCAGATGAATGGCTGGATCTTGAAAGCTGGGATCGTACATGGAAAATCCTGACAGGTATCCTTGCACAGTGTGATCCAAAAGCATAAACAAATCAGGAGAATGCATGATTGTTCATGTGTTCTCTTTTTTGCTTAAAACAGGGAAGGTCTGAACAGAAGAAGTGTTGTGCTTAAGATTGAACAGAATGTAAATAATACTACGTTAATAGCTGAAGTACCGAAAGATGGTGTTAAGATATACATATAGAAATGAAAAAGGAGAGACCGTTTGTGAAAGAAAAGTCCTTTCTGAAAAAACCTGGTCCTGTGGGAATGAGAACAGTCAAAACAGCAGCTACTGCAGCCCTGCTTGCGGCTGTATATTATCTGATTGGCCGTAATCCGGCATTTGCGTGCATTGGTGTCATATTCGGTATGGGAATAGACATGAAGGACTCCATACAGAATGGAGGAAACAGGTTATTCGGAACACTCATTGGTGGTGTTCTTGCAGTGATGCTGTTCCGTGTGTATCTGTTTGCCTTTCCAGAAGGTGGACATAGTATGTACCTTGCGGTGCTGCTGTTTATTGGCATCATTGCACTGATTCAATTGTGCCGTACATTCTGGCCAGGTGGCGTCATACTCTGTATTGTACTGTTCAGCACCCCAGTGCATTCCTATCTGAGTTATGCTGTAAACCGAATCTTTGATACAGCGGTTGGTGTGATTGTAGCACTGCTTGTTAACTGGGTATTGCAGAAGGACAGACAGAAGGGGTTTGTTGAGGAAATCAGACACTTTCTGGAACATATGAATGATTGACGATGTGGTGGTGACCGCATCGTTTTTCTATGTTCAAGGCTGCATGAAAAAAGCCACAGCTGAATTGCTCAACTGCGGCAGTGATCTGATTGGGGAAATGATCACTTAATGTGTTTTGGTCAGATGTCTCCACGAACCTGTACCGATCGCAAGTGGTATATATCCTTCTACGTCTGTGGAAATCAGAACGGCTCCACCTTCCTGACAGATCGGCATGATACCATAGTCTTCCGCAACAAGAACATGCTCTGCTTCAACCATATCTTCAATACGCTTGGCAGAATCATTGACGTCTTCACCCTTTGTTGCCTTTTCTTCCAGTGTATCAAATGCCTTGCTGGAATATTGACCGAAGTTCATGGATGCATCGCTGACAAACAGATCGAGATAGGACTGTGGGTCTGCATAGTCAGGGCCCCATCTTGTAAGACCGATGGAGAAGTCATGAGCAAACATGATCTGGATTCTTGTCTTCTTTGGATTCGGATTTAACGTAACAGTAATGCCTGGGCATGCTGTTTCGATCATCTGCTGGATGTTTTCGGCCATCTTGGATGTGTCGTTGGCATTGTCGTAAACAATATCAATCACTGCATCCTTACCCATTTCCTTGACTGCTTCCGCATAGAAAGATGCTGCCTTTTTAGGATCATAGGATGGCATTTCTTCGGCTATGTCACGGAAATCTGTACCTTCATAATTGGTTACGATACCCCGTCCGACAACACCATCAATGGCTGTAGCGCCTGTTTTCAATACATCGTTAACGATGGATTCACGGTTGATGGAATAAGCAATTGCTTTTCTCAGATTGATATTGGACATGTATTCATCATTCATATTCGGACAGAGGTAATATACACCTGCCTGATGAATGTTTGTAAAGCCTGGATCATCCTTATATGCGTCTACCATTTCACCGGATAATGTGACATAGTCAACATTTCCCTGCTGGTATTCCAGAACGGTTGTCTGGATTTCCTGTGTGAATTTGACATCGATCTGCTGTTGTGGATAAGAAGCTTCATCCCAGTAGTTTTCGTTATGTGTGAATGTATATTTATTTCCCTGCTGCCACTCGGTCATCGTATAGATGCCGCTGTAGATCATGTTTTCAGGAGACAGTGCATACTGGTCCCCCTGTGAAGTAACATATGCTTCATTGAGCGGATAGAATTCAGGGAATGACATAAGTGAAATCATGAAGGAACATGGTGCGCTCAAATGGACGACGAATGTACTGTCATCAGGTGCTTCGACACCAAGTTGCTCTACGGCTTTTTCACCGGAAATGCATTCTGCAGCATTTTCAACGTTGATGGCTGTTGCCAGATAGTTATATTCGCTGGCTGTGGCTGGATCGACAAGCCGCTGGAATGCATAGACAAAGTCAGCTGCTGTGATCGGTGTTCCATCTGACCATTTGATACCATTTCTTAAATGGAATGTCCATGTTTTTCCATCTTCGGATGTTTCCCAGCTTTCCGCAAGGTCACCTGTAATCTTGCTGTCAGTTCCATACTGTACAAGTCCGGACTGACAGAAGGCAATCATGGAAAGAGAGGATCCATCGGTTGCGATGGATGAGTCCATTGTGTTCATGTCGTTTTCGATTGCGATAGTTACCGGTGTTGTTCCTTTGGTGCTGTCGGAAGAAACGGCAGAAGAAGCACTGCCTGAAGAGCATCCGGCAACCATGGTCATTACCATGGTACATGTCATTACCTTTCTGTAATTCATAATTTCTGGTCCTCCATCAATGCGTTGCATAACATGCATGTATTGGATTTATCAGAAATATCCGGAAATAAAGAAAATCCCGGAAGTATTTCTCTTCCGGGACGTAATGATCATATTACGCGGTACCACCCGTATTCAGGACAAGTCCTGCACTCACTGGATCCAACAATCCTCTCTTCTGTATCGTGAAGACTACGGAAACTCCTAATGGAATTACGTTCAGAGTTTCGAACTCAGAAGCCAGTAACCGTATCGTCAACCACAGAACTTACACCAGCCGTCTGCTCTCTTTGCGTTTACATCAACGGTATCTCTTCGTCATCGCCCTTATGTATAGGTGCTTTTGTTATGCAGGTATATTTATAACACTGCTTTGAAATTTCTGCAAGCGGATTCAGAAAAAACACGCGAAAAATTACAGAAATATATGAAAATATTTACATAAATAAAAACCTGATCATAATGAATCAGGCTTTGGCTGTTCTGATGTGATTCTGAATGGCACGGAATGTTTCTTCACTGATGACATGTTCCATTTCACATGCATCTTCATTAGCTGTCTTTTCATTGACACCTAGTGTAACAAGCATCTGCGCCAGTACTTTGTGTCGTTCATAAACTCGTTCGGCTATTTCTCTGCCAGTATCTGTTAATGTAATGTATCCGGCAGTGCTGACATTGATTTTTCCTGACTCTTTCAGGTGTTTCATTGCTACGCTGACACTTGGCTTGGAAAAACTCAGTTCAATGGCAATGTCAATCGAACGTACAACAGGCAGTCTTTCACTCAGAATCAGGATGGTTTCCAGGTAGTCTTCTGAAGAACGATTATGTTTCATTGATAAAACTCCTCCCTTGAATACGGTTACAGGTATTTTATCGTCATGAAGAAAAAAGTGCAATTGAGTTGACTGAATATTATTGACAGCTAATTATGATTAGTATAAACTAACCGTGCGATGACAGGAAGAGGGATATGCCGCTTACATTCACTGCCGCAGGTAAAACTGTGAAAATTGTCAAGGTAAAGGGAAAGGATGATACGGTACGTTTTCTGCAGAATCTTGGTTTTGTGGAAGGTGAGCCAGTTGCAGTCATCAGCGAAAATGCCGGTGGTCTGATTGTAAGAATCAAAGATGGCCGGGTTGCGATCAGTAAGGAAATGGCATGCAGAATTCTTGTTGCATGAAAGGGAAAAAAGATGAAAACACTGAAAGAAGTAACATGTGGCAGCACAGTCAATGTTGTCAGAATTCATGGCGAAGGGGCAGTACGCCGGCGAATCATGGATATGGGAATTACAAAACATACGGAAATCTATGTGCGTAAGGTGGCACCATTAGGAGATCCGATTGAAGTAACAGTACGTGGATATGAGCTGTCGTTGCGTCAGTCAGATTGTGAGATGATAGAAGTTGAGTGACTTCTTTATTTTTTGAAAATTAAGTTAGCTGCAACTAATCAGAGGAAATATGAATATCAGAATCGCACTTGCCGGTAATCCAAACAGTGGAAAAACAACCCTGTTCAATGCATTGACCGGTTCAAATCAGTACACAGGTAACTGGCCTGGTGTTACGGTAGAAAAAAAGGAAGGAAAACTGAAAGGATATGGAAAGGGAGAAACCACAGTAACTGTTGTGGATCTGCCTGGTATCTATTCTCTTTCTCCTTATACATTGGAAGAAGTTGTATCTAGAAAATATTTGCTGGAAGAAAAACCGGAAGCAATCGTCAATATTGTGGATGGTACGAATCTGGAAAGGAATCTGTATCTGACAACACAGCTCAAGGAAACAGGCATTCCGATGGTGACAGCTGTCAATATGATGGACCTTGTCAGAAAAAACAAAGAAGAACTCAATCTTGCACAGATGGAAAAGGATCTTGGATGTCCGGTCGTCGAAATCTCTGCCTTAAAAGAAGAAGGCATTGACAGATTGATTGAAACAGCTGTTTCAGTTGCGAAAAAGGCAGAACCATCTCATCGACTCGTCTTTGATGAAAAACTGGAATCCGTTATTTCTGCGATTGAAAAGAAACTGGGCGGCTTGCTCCCACAGAATAATCCTGACTGGTACGCCATCAAGGTGTTTGAGCGGGATGAAAAGGTTGTGGAACAGTTGTGTCTGACAGCTTCACTGAAACAGGAGATTGATGCATATATTTCTTCGGTTGAAAAGGAATATGATGATGACAGTGAAAGCATCATCACATCCGCAAGATATCATCAGATTGAGACGATGATTCATGACTGTTATGTAAAAAGAAACAGACAGAGTGATTCCATTTCTGATCGGATTGATCGGGTTGTGACAAACAGAATTCTTGCATTACCGATCTTTGCACTTGTTATGTTCCTTGTCTATTATGTATCTGTGACAACTGTTGGATCAATCCTGACTGACTTTGTCAACGATACATTGTTTGGTGAATGGATTCTTCCTTCTGCATCTGCTGCATTGGAATCCATCGGATGTGCGGAATGGTTGAATGGGCTTGTTGTTGAAGGTATTATTGGTGGTGTTGGCGCAGTACTTGGCTTTGTTCCACAGATCTTTGTCCTCTATCTGTTTCTGGCAGTTCTGGAAGACTGTGGTTACATGGCTAGAATTGCCTTCATCATGGACAGGATTTTCCGTCGATTCGGGTTATCCGGTAAAAGCTTCATTCCAATGCTGATTGGGACCGGTTGTGGTGTACCTGCCATCATGGCAAGCCGTACCATTGAACAGGACAGAGATCGTCGTATGACAATCATGACAACAACCTTCATTCCATGTTCCGCAAAGCTTCCGATCATTGCATTGATTGCAGGTGCACTGTTTGATGGTGCTGCCTGGGTAGCACCAAGTGCATACTTTACCGGCATTGTGGCAATTGTCACTTCCGGTATTATTCTGAAAAAGACAAGACTGTTTGCCGGGGATCCATCTCCATTTGTTATGGAACTTCCGGATTATCATATTCCATCTGTTAAGAATGTATTCCACAGTGTATGGGAAAGGGGTTCCTCCTTTGTGAAGAAAGCTGGTACAATCATTCTGTTATCCACCATTATCGTATGGTTCATGCAGGCATTCGGATTTGAAAACGGTGTATTTACAATGGTGGAAGACATGAATAACAGCATACTGGCAATGGCAGGCAACTGCATTGCATGGATCTTCACTCCACTTGGATGGGGTGATTGGAAGGCGGCAGCAGCTGCTGTAACAGGACTTGTCGCAAAGGAAAATGTCGTTGGTACATTCGGTGTCCTTTATGGGTTTGGCGAAGTGGCTGAGGATGGTATGGAACTGTGGGGAACACTGTCCAGTGAATTCACTGCTTTCTCCGGATTCTCCTTCCTTGTATTCAATTTGTTATGTGCACCATGCTTTGCGGCAATGGGTGCAATCGCAAGAGAAATGAACAGTGCAATGTGGTTCTGGATCGCAATCGGCTATCAGACACTGCTTGCCTATGCATGTTCTCTATGCATTTACCAGGTGGGAACCTGGATTACTACAGGTGTATTTACACTCGGTACTGTCATTGCAGGTATTGCGATCATCGGATTTATATACCTGTTGATCAGACCTGAAAGAAAGGTGGCATAAATGGGAACAATTCTTGTATTACTGGTGATCTGTGCAACTGTTGTATGGATCATCCGAAACATGATCAATGATCATAAAAACGGTAAATCCGTCAGCTGTGGATGCAGCTGCAGTCAGTGTCATGGTGGTTGTCATGCCAATCTCAAAAAAGAAATCGACCGATTACGAAATGCAGGATAAAAAAATACTGGCATAAAAAATCATTTGTACTCATGCGGAAAACTGCAGGAAATCATCTCCTGCGGTTTTTCGTTATGCTTTACCTGAACTGTATTTGGATTATAATCGTGTTATGCGAAAATTCCGTATTTGTGTGATTGATGACAGTGAAAATGACAGACTCCGATTCACAACCCTGCTAAAACAGGTGGATTATCCTGTTGCGATATACTCTTTTTCCTGTGTAAGAGATTTTCTTGATTCCAGGGAAAAGTCAGATATCGTGTTTCTGGATATCGAATTGAAAGAGGAGGATGGAATCGGTCTCAGAAACAGTGTCAGAAATAATACCAGGTGGATTATTTACATGACTTCGTGGAAGGAAAGAATGCAAGAGGCATTTTCGTCTAACGTCATTGCTTTTCTGTTGAAACAGGATCCGGATATTGCATTGAAAGAAATGATCAGACGGTTGTTTGATGAATATCTCGGCAAAATTGTATCTTTCAGAACAACTGCAGGGATAGTGGATATTCCGGTATCTGAAATCCATATGATCACACGGGAAAACCGGAAACTTTATATTTATGTTTATAATGAGGAAATTCAGGTGTTTGATCTTACACTCTCAGAACTGATTGAACTTGTCGGAAATGATTTTATCCAGACAGATCGGTCTCGTGCTGTCAATTACAGGCATGTCATTGGTTTTGAAGGAAATGATTTTGTTCTCGATAATGGAAGACAAGAACGTATCAGCACACGCAGAAAAAAACAGGTCATCCGCCTGTTTATGGAAAAACGACTGACGTTTGGACATTGAAACCGTCGTTTGGACATTCGTGGTTACCAGGAACGGAAAAGACAGATATGATAAAAAGGCGAAAGGCGGAAAAAAATATGAGACGCATTAGAACTTTTGTATTCATCTCTGTATCGTTTGTGATCAGCCTGATACTCACATCATTTCTGTTTGATCGTGCAATTCTGTTTGTGGCTGAGGATAGTGTTACATTCTGTTATCTGGATATTTTTATTGGATTTTTGACATATCTTGTCACGGATGTAATCTGGTTACTGATTGTTGGCGGTATGGCTGTCATTGCATATATGAAAAGAAAGAGAACCATTGATGCACTGGATGCGGTTCTGCTCGGTAAAACAACAGTGACAGATATCAGATGGACATGGGTGGTGTTGTTGATCATGGCAATTGCCGGTAAATGGATTCCTTTCATCGGAGTGATCAGTGCACTGGCTATACCGTATATATCTGTTATGACAATGTATATGGTCATAAGGGGAAAAGCAGATGTTAGAAGCGATTGCGGCATTTCTTCCACTTCTTCTGATTGAGCGCGGATACAGTGATACCTGTCGGTATACCATACCGGCGGGTATTGCCATACTGTTGTTAGCGTGTTTTCTGCAGGATGTTATCCTACAGGCAATTCTTTTTGGAATTGTGATTCTACTGATTCACCAAAGGGAAACCGGCAATGGAACTGTATCTTTGATGGCGGAAGGAATGATTGTGACAGAACTGCTGATGATTCCATATGTGATTCGGTATTTCATCCCATCGGTTTCATCCCATCTTTGTGTGTTATGTATAATCATGAAAGCAACTGCGGTTTTCGTTTTACGATATCATAATGAACGGGATGATATCCGTGATCTGCTGGTGATCAATGGAATATCCATGGGAATTGCAATGCAGGTGGTATACTGCTTTGAAAAGTGGAAATATGTTGTGATCATACCGATGTCGGTTATGTACTGTTTTTCTGTTTATCTGATGATCCGTGTGATATCACAGCAGAAAGAGGCACAGAAGCTGAAGGAAATCCAGTCTGTACTGGAACTTTCAAGAAATCAGATGGAACTGTGGAAAAACATAAGCGAGGAAACAATACAGTTCAGACATGATGTCAGTCATCATATGCATGTTCTGCAGGAACTTGCGGATCAGAATCATATTGCGGATATCAGAGAGTATCTGAATGTGGTCGGAAAACATGAGAATACGGAAATCTATTCCTGCGATGCATACCTGGATGCGATATTGAGATATCATATTCATCTGTATCCGGATATACAATGGAACCTGGATGTTCATTATTCGCATGTAAATAACAGATTCTCCATCGATTTGTGTCTGATCCTTTCGCGTCTTTTTCATGATGCGGTATGTCAGATGGTTTCAGACAGAAGTGTTGATGTAATAATTCATCAGATGGAAAGCATGGTGCTGGTGAAAGTGGCATATCAGAAAGGGAACAATGAAGATATGGATCTGGCCTGGCTTGATGATATGTTGAAACCATACCATGGCAATGTTGAAGTGCAGGATGGAGAAAGACATTGCATCATGTTGATGCTTCAGCTTCCGATGGAAAATGAGTAAGGTGCATTCGGCTGTGTGTTATGATTTTCTGCAGGGAAAGGAGTTCTGTATGGGAACTGTGATTGTACTGATTGTACTTGGTATCCTTGTCGGTTTATCTGTGCGTACCATGGTCAAAGATCATCGTAATGGAAGATCGTGTTCGTGTAGATGTAACGGGTGTACAGGATGTTCCTATGGAAGAAAAGACCATGAAAGCTGAGGAAATGTGGAGACAGTACTGTCTTGAAAACGGAATGGATGAAACGATGCCATATTAGGCGTGGCAATTTGGAGGTGCACCTGACCAGCTGGCGGAACTTGTACTGCAGGGAAAGAAACGGGGTACATCTTCCGCATATGATCTGTATGCACTGGATCCGTCCGAACCAATGCCGAAAGCCGGGGATTACAGTGTGATTCTGAATTCCTTTGATGAGGCGGTATGTGTGATTCAGACAGTGGAAACAGAAATGATTCCATTCAGCGAAATCAGTGAAAGACATGCATTACTGGAAGGAGAAGGCGATCTGAGTCTGGCCTGGTGGCGGAAAGTGCATACTGAATTCTTTGAACAGGAATATGAAAACTGTCATCTGAAGTTTGAGGCGGATACATGTACTGTTCTGTTTGAACAGTTTGAGGTTGTGTATCGATAAGAAAGGGAGCTGAAGATCAGCTCCTTATTGCGTTGTATTATTTTTTCGTGCCAAAGATTCCACGGGTAATGGAATCCAGTGTTCCTTTGAGCAGCTGGTTTACCGCATTGGTTGCTGCCTGCTGGGCAATCTTTTCAACCGATTTTGTTTTCTTACCACTCATCGCATTGACAAGATTGGAAGAAACAGAGCGGGTGATGGAAGAGGTGGCAGAAGAAACAGCACGGTTGACGGTTCTGCCTGCACTTTTTCTGAATGTAGCGGCTTTCTGTTCCTGTTCAATCTGTTTCTGTGCTTCATTCTGTACTTCACTGATGATTTCAAAAGCAGATTCGCGGTCAATGGTATTTCTGTATGTTTCATCCAGTGGGGAAGAAATGAAGTAACGAGTCATCTGGTTTGGATCAGCCGGACCTTCCTTGGATTGTGGCGCCAGAATCTTTGTCTTTTCAACAACGGATGGCACACCTTTTTCATCCAGGAATGATACCAGTGCTTCACCAACACCAAGACTCATGATTTCATCTTCACATCTGAATGCAGGGTTTGGGCGGAATGCAGAAGCGGCCTGTTTCACGGCTTTGATTTCTGCAGGTGTATAGGCACGCAGGGCATGCGTGATTCTGTTTTGAAGCTGGGAGAGTACCGGATCCGGGATATCCGACGGAGATTGTGAAATAAACCAAATGCCGACGCCTTTGGATCGGATCAGCTTAACGGTCTGAGTGATCTTTTCAACCAGTGCTTTCGGTGCATCGTTGAACAGCAGATGTGCCTCGTCAAAGAAGAATACCATCTTCGGTTTTTCCGTATCACCGACTTCCGGGAGTTTTTCAAACAGATCGGAAAGCATCCATAACAGAAACATGGAGTAAACAGTAGGGGAATGGATCAAAGAGGAGGAAGAGAGAATATTGATGAATCCTTTGCCTGTATGGTCTGTACGGAACAGATCGCTGATTGAAAGTGCAGGTTCCCCAAAGAAGCGATCAGCACCTTCATCTTCCAGTTTCAAGAGTGCCCTTTGAATGGCACCGATGGATTGTGTGGATACATTGCCATAGGATGCAGTGAGTTCTTTTCTGTTGGCATTCACATACGTCAACATGGTTCTCAGATCCTTGAGATCGAGTAATAACAGTCCGTTATCATCTGCTACATGGAATACGATTGAAAGCACACCTTCCTGTACTTCACTCAGATTCATGAGTCTTGCAAGAAGCACCGGTCCCATATCTGATACGGTAACACGCACCGGTGTTCCCTTTTCGCCATTCAGGTCCCAGAAGGCTGTCGGGAATGCCTGTGGGACATATGGAATACCGGCTTCTTCACATCTTGTTGTCATCCATGGTTTTTCAATTCCTTCCTGCATCATGCCGGAAAGATCTCCTTTGACATCTTCGAGAAATACCGGTACACCGGCATTAGAAAAACCTTCTGCCAGTACTTTGAGGGTTGTGGTTTTACCTGTGCCTGTGGCACCGGTAATCAGGCCATGCCTGTTGGCTTTGGATAAGGGGAGGCATATTTTCTTCTCTGCACTGATGCCTGTAAATATATTCTGATCTGTATACATGATTGTCTCCTGTAATGTATATGTATTATAACGTATGCAGGTGTGCTTTCTATAAGGAAATGTCATAACATGTGTATATCTGTTATTCTATATGTGAATGTGACAAAATCAGCGAAAACTGCTAAAAATCAAGAATTTCGCTTGATAAAGCAATCATCTGATGATTGAAAAGGCAGAAAAGAATAAAAAAACATACGGTTTCCCGTATGTCAGGCTGCAATACCAAACAGGCTCAGATACCATGGAGTGCCTGCAATGACGATTGCAAGATATGCGATGTAAAGACAGAGTAATGCGATACCCTGGTAGCGGTGGAACTTACCTGTTAATACCGGTGGAATGACTGCAATGGCAGAAGCGATAATCGCTACCGGGAAGTCAAGGTAAATATTGATGGTTGAAACCGGAAGGTTGCCACGGTATACAAAGGAACAGATGGCAAGAATCAGAGTGACATCAATGATGTTTGCACCTACGACATTGCCGACAGACATGGATGCCTGCTTTTTGACAATGGATGTAATGGCTGTAACAAGCTCAGGTAAGGAAGTGCCAAGAGCTACCATAGTGACTGCAATGATGGCTTCAGATACACCAAGCATTCTGGCGATCTCCGTACCGTTATTGACAAGAAGGTTGGAACCGATGACAATACATACTGCACCAGTAATGATCATGCCGATATGCATGAGCATTTCTTTTCTGGTAACCTGTGGTTTTTCATTTTCTTCATCATCCGGTTGTGACTTTGCAGAGCGGATGTTTTCCAGCATGAACAGAACAAAGATGATAAGCAGCACAGCTGCACCCATGATGGACATGGATCCACCGATGGAAAGAACAAACAGGGCAATCACACTGGCAAGCAGAAGCAGTGCCTTAGGTGTGAAGTCCTTTTTATTGACTGCAATCGGCATGAAGACAAGGCTTAACGCCATGATTAATGCAGTGTTGCAGATGACAGATCCAATACCATTACCAATGGCCATGGATACCTTGCCCTGTGATAATGCTGCAGCATTGGCAACTCCTGAAACAAGAATGGCATGACCTTCAAATGCGGCAATCGTGGAAACGATGATTTCCGGTAATGTAGTTGCGATGGATACGATGGTTGCACCGATGATGAACTTTGGAATGCCTGTTACTTCCGCAATCCAGGAGGCACCATCGACAAACCAGTCCCCACCTTTGACAATCAGAACAAGTCCGACCGCAAACAGAATATATATCATCAAAAAATTCATATAATCCCCCTCAAAAGATTTTCAGCGCCATATACTCTACCATTATTATGCCTGTGCAACAACAGAAAAAATAGACAGATCATGTAAAGTGTAATACAAGAAAACCATGGTTTTACCCATGGTCTGTTATGCATCTTAATAGTTTTCAGCGTGAACTTCAAAGTAAGCCTGTGGATGATCACATACCGGGCATACTTGCGGAGCTGCTGTACCAACGACGATATGTCCGC
>CAMCSA010000018.1 GCA_945877405.1 uncultured Erysipelotrichaceae bacterium
TACACAGCAAAATATCTTCCCTGTTTTCCCGATTGATTAGCTGTCAGTCTTCCCCAACGGCTCGTTTATATTACCTCATGCCTTACCTTTTGGCAAGCAGAATTATCATAAATTGTCAATCTTTTTTCTGATAGCGGTTTCATTATCTTATCAGTAAAACCCGGGCTGTATCGCCCGGGTTTTATACAGATCAGATTACTTCAGATCTTCCAGGTTTTCGCCATTGGAAGCAATTACCTGTTTATACCAGTAGAAGGAATCCTTACGGTATCTTGCCATCGTACGGAGCTCAAATTCATCACGATCAACATAAATGAATCCATATCTCTTTCTCATACCTTCATGTGTGGAAATCAGGTCAATTGCAGACCATGGACAGTAACCCATCATTTCTACACCATCAGAAATAGCAAGTCTCATCTGTTCAATATGTGTACGCAGATAGTTGATTCTGTACTGGTCGTGTACTTTGCCATCTTCTGTCAGAGTATCGTATGCGCCAAGACCGTTTTCAGTAATGATGATCGGCAGACGGTATCTGGAATATACTTCTCTTAATGTATTACGGTATCCGACAGGGTCAATTTCCCAGTTGAATTCTGTACGAGGCAGATTCGGGTTGGCATATGCCTTGAACATGCCAGGGATATCTGTTCCAGACTGCTGGTCACCGCCCTGCTTAGCAACATCTTCTACGCCGGAGTATTCAACCGTAGCTGTGGAATAATAGTTGAAACCGATGAAATCCGGATGACCGTTTGCCAGAGCTTCTGCATCTCCTTCTGCAAATACCGGAGTAGCATCATTTTCTTCCAGGTACGCCCACACAAGATTATTATACTTTCCGAATACTGCCATATCCAGATACAACCAGTTACGGATTGCATTGAAGTTCTGTGCAGCAAGAACATCTTCAGGCTTACATGTTGCAGCATAAACAAGAGAGATGTTTGGTGCTGGACCAATCTTTGCACCAGGCAGCATTTCATGGCATAAAGCCATTGCCTTTGCCTGAGCGACAAGCATATGGTGGTTCTGCTGATAGATTTCTCTGATCACATTTTCTGTTCCTTCTGGAATTGTCAGTGTACCGATCAGTGGCCCTACCAGTGTCAGCATATTCTGTTCATTGATTGTCAGCCAGTACTTGACTCGATCACCGAAGTTTTCAAACATGACTCTGGAGAAGTTGACAAACCAGTCAACAGATTCCGGATTGGACCAGCTTCCTCTTTCATCCAGTGCTGCCGGCATGTCGAAGTGGAACATTGTAACAAGTGGTATCATGTCATACTTCAGACATTCATCAATCAGGTTATTGTAGTATTCAATACCCTTTGGATTGATTTCACCTGTTCCCTGAGGGATGATTCTAGACCAGGAAATAGAGAAACGGTAAACCTTGAATCCCATTTCTGCCATCAGCGCTACGTCTTCCTTGTAGTGATGGTACTGGTCTGCACAAACTGTCAGATCAGATGTTCCTTCCGGAACTACTTTAACGTCCTGGCAGGATGGGCCCTTGCCATCTTCCAGGTTTGCGCCTTCTACCTGATAAGCAGAAGTAGATGCACCCCAAAGGAAATCCTTTGGAAATGGTTTCAGTGTCTTATGGATCATATTTTCCTCCTGTTTTTTAATACCTGTATTATAAAGGAGTTTCATGCCTTCGTAAACGTTTTCACAAACACTTCACGGATGGTTTGAATGTCACTTTGAAAGAAGCCCTGGATGTTATCCGGTCTGCCGCCACCTCTTCCATTCAGCTGGGTGTTCAACTGTTTTGAAAGAGCCGCAAGATTCACTGTTTTTGAGCAGATGAAGTAGGCATAGCCATCCATCTGCTTGGATAGTACAGCAGCAACTTCTGTCCTCTTTTCATCCAGCATGCGTCCTGCCATATGAATCATTGCAACCCGATCCATGTTTTCTTCCTCATCCAGCAGGAAGTCCTGATCTGTTTCAAAAGAAGCGAGTCTGTATTCCAGAAGCTGACTTTGCAGACTGCCGATCAGCTGATCCTTTTTCTGACTCTCCTGTTTTGTTTTTTCCACTGCCTCTGCTGTCTTCAGCATTTCAGCGCTTAAGGAAGCAGATATGGCACGGTTGTTGTTGTACACTTTACGCATCAGATTCAAGGCTCTGTTTCCACTGACCATCTCCACTCTGACCCCGTTTTTATACTTGGCAACAGAAAGAATTTTGATCAGCCCAATTTCACCTGTACTTGCCACATGCGTTCCACAGCACGCACACAAGTCTGCTTCTGCCACTTCTACCAGTCGAACTGTTCCATTCAGTTCTTTCTTGCTTCGAAAATCAATCTGATCCAGTTCTTCTTTGTCAGGACACCATATATGCAGTGGCACATCATTCATGACAATCTGATTGGCTTTCAGCTCGATTCCCATCAGATCATCCCATGTTAAAGGGCCATTGAAATCTATCTGAATGATTTCCTTTCCCATGTGAAAACCGACATTATCATATCCGAATTCCTTATGAATCAGTCCGGATACAATGTGTTCACCAGTATGGTTCTGCATGTGATCAAACCTTCTGTCCCAGTCAATTCTGCATTCTAGATCCATCCCTGCTTCTACAGGTTCCTTCATATAATGCACAATCTTGCCGTCTTTGCGATGCACATCAAATACTTCAATTCCATTGATTGTTCCATGGTCTGCTTCCTGACCCCCACCTTCCGGATAGAATGCAGTATCATCAAGAACGGTCAGCCACGCACCCTTATGTTCTATACAGCTCACTACAGTAGCTGAAAAAGATCTGATATACGGATCACGATAAAACAGTTCACACATTTCTTCCATTGATTATTTCTCCATTACCTTCATCCTATACAAAAAACCGGTTTCCCGGTTTCATATTTCATGCAGCAAGTTCTTCTGCCAGTGCTTCAATCTGTGCTCTGGACGCATCAGAAAGTCCACCAGTTACGGTTACCTGATGATCTGCATATGTGATATTCTTCATGCATTCCGTCATGGCCCTCATCTTTCTTGCAGCCATAGGACCCCATGTTCCATTTTCTACAAACGCAATCCGGCGGTTCTGATATGCATGATCCAGCAGTTCATTGATGAAATGCTTCATTGTCGGGAACATGTCACCATTATAGGTTGTTGTTGCAAGAATCAGTGTACCATAGCGGAAAGCATCTTCAACTGCTTCCGCCATATCACATCTTGCCAGGTCAGAAACATGCACTTCAACACCTTTTTCTTCCAGTTTCTCAGCAAGATATTCAACTGCCTTCTTCGTATTTCCATAAACAGAAGTGTAGCACAGTGCAATACCTTCACTTTCCACTTCATACTTTGTCCATGTGTTGTAAAGTCCAATGTAATAAGAAAGGTTTTCAGAAAGAACAGGTCCATGCAGTGGGCAGATCACATCAATCTGCAGAGCTGCTGCCTTCTGTACAACTGCCTGTGCCTGAGCACCGAACTTGCCGACAATACCAAAGTAATAACGGCGAGCTTCACATGCCCAGTCATCATCTTCACAATCCAGTGCGCCAAACTTTCCGAATGCATCAGCAGAGAACAGAACATGATCAGTTTCATCATATGTCATGATGACTTCCGGCCAATGGACAAGGGCAGCACCGACAAACTTCAGCTTGTGCGCACCAAGATCCAGTACATCACCTTCTTTGACAATCTGTCTGTTTGGTGCAACATCAGCACCATACAGATTCTTCAGCATGTTAAACGCCATGGCAGATGCCACAACAGTTGTTTCCGGATACTTTTCCAGGAAAGCCGCAACGCTTGCAGAGTGATCAGGTTCCATATGCTGCATGATCAGATATGCAGGTTTGTTATCACCCAGTACAGAAGCAATGTTACCAAGCCACTCTTCCGTAAAATGGCCATCAACCGTATCCATGACGGCAGTCTTTTCATCAACAATAACATAGGAATTGTATGCCATGCCTTCCGGTACGACATACTGACCTTCAAACAGATCGATATCATGGTCATTGACACCGACATAACGAATATCCTTTGTGATTTCCATGTTTTCTTCCCCTTTTCGATACGCTCACTATTATAGTACGCAGATCTCTTTTCTGCATTCCTAACATCTTCAATTCCACAAAAAAGACATCTTTTCTGAAAAGATGCCCTTATTGTTCAGGCAAGTTCGACCAGTTCGTAATCTCTGCTGCCATAGCCAAGAGCCACAGCTGCTTCGATTGTATGAACGCCGTTTCTGGATTCAATTCTTTCAATCAGATGATCTTTACCTGGATCATCGGAAGCATAAACAAGGTCAATACATGCCTGATCAATCGCAATCGGATCTTCCGAAATCAGAATACCGATATCCTTCATGCATGGATCTTCCGCTTTTGCACAGCAGTCACAGTCAACAGACATGTTCTTCATGACATTAATATAGACTGTATTTCCGCGGAAATATTCATGGACTGACTTTGCTGCATCCGCCATGGATTCAAGGAACAGATCATGATCTGCTGTCCAGATCTTTTCCACTTCCCCAGCACCGTGAATATATGCCTTACCATAGGCAGAAGCAACACCGATGGATAACTGCTTCAGTGCACCACCATATCCTCCCATCGGATGACCCTTAAAGTGAGAAAGAACAATCATGCCATCATAATTGACAAGATTTTTACCGACAAAGTTTTTCTGAATGACTTTTCCATCCGGGATGGAAAGTTCCATGTCCGGCCCTTCCCCATCCAGAAGATCCACATCAAACGCAACAGACCAGCCATGTTTTTTCAGTGTCTTGACATGTCTTTCTGTTGTATTTCTTGTTCCTTCGTATGCCGTATTGCACTCTACAACCGTACCGCCGATTGTATTGATCACCGGCTTCCAGAAATCCGGTCCAAGGAAATTCTGGTTTCCTTCTTCGCCGGAATGCAGTTTGAAGGCAATCTTTCCTGTCACCTTCTTACCAAGAGCTTCATACATTTCCAACACCTTTTCCGGTGTGATTGTGCGTGTAAACAGTACTTTGGATTTCATTAAAATAATCCTCGCTTTCTGCCTATACTATACACCTCAAGCTGGCTTTATGAGCAACCATCTTTTCCTTCATTTTTCACAAATTGGAAAAATCATGATTTCTGTTTTTACTACCATATAATATCTGCGATGGAGGAATCAATAAATGAGCTTTCCAAAGAATTTTTTATGGGGTGGCGCTATTGCTGCCAATCAGTATGAAGGTGCATGGCTGGAAGATGGAAAACAGCCAAACGTAACTGACGTTCTTGTCGGTATCATGTCCAAGGATCCAGGACTTACATGGAATCCGGAAACAAAGAAGTACGAAATGAAGCTGAACCCTGACAAGGTTTATCTTTCCCACGAAGGTGTAGATGGATATCACCGTTATCGTGAAGACCTGAAAATGATGAAGGGTATGGGTTTCAACAGCTTCAGAACATCTATTTCCTGGGGAAGAATCTTCCCGAATGGAGATGAAACAGAACCGAACGAAGCTGGTCTGAAGTTCTATGATGACATGTTTGACTGCATGAGAGAACTGGAAATGGAACCTGTCATCACATTATCCCACTATGAAACTCCACTCCACCTTGTTACAGAGTATGGCGGTTGGTCCAATCCGAAACTGATCGGTTTCTGGATGAATTATGTCAGAACTGTTTTCACACGTTACAAGGGCAAGGTAAAGTTCTGGCTGACATTCAACGAAGTCAATAACATGTTCCGTATCCCATTTGTATCCGGTGCGGTGCTTACTATCGATAATCCTGCTGATCCATCCGATCCGATCGGCTCTACAACAGAACAGGATAAATGGGATGCGTTCCATAACATCGTTGTAGCCAACGCAATGACGGTTGAAGCCGGACATGAAATTGACCCAGAAAACCAGATTGGATGCATGATGACAGCATCTTCCGTTGCAACTTATCCATATAACTGTGACCCGGAAAACGTTCTTGGTACTCTGGATGCGCAAAGAAGGAACATCTTCTATATGGCTGACTGTTTCTGTCTTGGTATCATTCCAACATACCTGAATAAGGAATGGAAGGAAGCTGGTGTTACTGTCGTATTTACAGATGAGGAACGTGAACTGATCAGAAAACATACAGTTGATTTCCTATCCTTCTCCTACTACCGCTCCACAACATTTGACAAGGAAGTCAATCTGAAGGTAGATACAAGCGGTCTTGTATGCCGTGACAATCCATTCCTCAAGGATCAGGCACCAAAGCCATGGGGATGGGCAGTTGACCCAGCCGGTTTACGTTATACACTGAATGTACTGTATGACAGATATCATCTGCCTCTGATGATTGTTGAAAACGGTGTCGGCCTTGATGAAAATCTGGATGCAGAAGGAAAGATCCACGATGACTTCCGTGTTCACTACATTGAAGAACATATCAAAAATGTTCATGCTGCGATCGAAGATGGCGTTGATTGCCGCGGATATCTGTATTGGGGACCAATCGATGTTGTTTCCGCAGGAACAGGCGAAATGAAGAAGAGATACGGTTTTGTCTATGTTGATCGTTTCAACGATGGACACGGAACTCTGGAAAGAAAGACAAAGGAATCCTACAACCGCTATAAGGAAATCATCGAATCCAACGGCGAAGTACTCCTGTAAAGGCAACGGACTGTCGATTACGACAGTCCTTTTTTACAGCTGATAAATGGAAGTCAGCAGCTTTCTGCCTGACTCCGTTACAAACAACGCATCTTTTGCCTGATACAGAGCCTCCTTTGGATAACTGCTTTCATCCGCATTAACCAGATAATCCGCTTCCAGAAGAATCTGATAATCCATTTCTGTACTCAGGTGATATGTATGATGATGGGATACAATCCAGGATATGCGTTCAATCATATCACCTTCCACATCAGTAACCGCAAAGAACCGCTCTACCAGCTCTGCGCTTTCCTTTTCCTGCAGATGTCCGTTTGTATTACCGTATTTCTCACGACATAACGGGCAGGCAATATCATGTACCACAGCTGCCAGTTCCAGACACAGCTGTGTTTTTTCATCTAACTTTTCCATGTATCCAATCAATCGGGCATAGGCATGGACTTTTAGAAAATGGGCAATATCATGTAGATTCCCATCTGCTTCTTCAATCATCTTTACAATTGCTTCCTCTGCCGTCATAACATCCTCCACTATACCGCAGGCATCGTATATCCTCTTCCTATAACTCTTCTGACATCACTCATTGTCACAAAAGCTTCTGGATCCACCTGAGCGATCAGCTTTCTGACCTCATATGCCTTTTCAAAAGGAACGATACTCATAACAGCCTGCGAAGCCGTATTTCTCATTCCGCTTACGGTTTCAAACAGTGTAACACCATCTGCCGTATGTAAAAGCTTTTCTCTGATTTCCAAAGGATAATCAGTAAACACCAAGATCTGCACAACACCCGTTCCGGATGTCATCATTCTTCTGATCACTAAGGAAATCACCATTACTGTAATCAATCCATATACAACAGAGATTGCAGAACCAGACACTCCCTGACAAAGTAGTACGACTCCATCACAGATTCCATTTGTCCAAGCAACAGGAATACCTGTTTTCTTTTCCAGTATGACGCCAATAACATCCAATCCTCCTGAAGATGCTTCCATCCGCAATACAAGACCTCCGCCTCCACCAATTAGAACACCTGCCATCACAGAAGCAATCAGTTTTTCTTCCATCAGGAATTCAACCACCGGCAGCGTCTGACAGATTTCCAGAAAGAATGGAAACAGCAGTGCACATACAAGAGACTTCATGACAAACTGTTTTCCGACAAACACATATCCTGCCACAAACAGAAGTATATTGATTACCATAACCATCGCAGATAATGGTAATGGAATCAGTGTACACATGATTCTGCTTAATCCGGTCACACCACCGGAAGCAAATCCGCACGGGATGATAACACAACCAAATCCTGCAGCCGTCATGAAACATCCGCCAATCATAAAGAACATCTTTTTCATTCGTTTTCACCTCACAAAAAATCATAAACAGTTCTTTGACACAACTCTGTAGCATAAGCTACAATTTCTTTATGAAACTGAGTGAAAAGACGATTGCTTTACTGAAGGACCATGGAACACTCATCCACTGTCCGATGAATCACATACTCCAGCAGGCATCCGCAAATGCAAACAGGCTTTATATTGTCCAAAGTGGAAGAGTGCGTGTTTTTCTTTCTTCTTCTACCGGAAAGGAACTGACTGTTGATATCATTCACAAGGGATCGGTTTTCGGTACAAATTCGTTTTTGTATCATGGAACACATAAGGTATCGATTCAATCCGTAACTGAAGCACAGCTGATTGTCTGCAGCATGGATGTCATCAGCTCCCTTTCCATCTCTCATCCCGAACTCGCATCGGATCTTCTGCAGTATTTCATTGAAGAAAATAATCACCTTACACATCTTCTTGAAACAATTACACTTTACAGTGCTGCAGATCGTGTCATGGATTTTCTTCTTGTCGCAACAGAAAACGGAACAAGGCAGATCCCGTACACACACGAAGATGTTGCGTTATGTCTATCTATGAACAGAGTAACAGTATCCAAAATTCTAAGAAAACTGTGTGATCAGGGAATCATCAGAAGCAATTATGGACTTATATCAGTACTCAAGCCGGATGTACTGATCAGTAAACTGAAAAAAGAAGGATCATCCGAGCAGAGTAACTGATTCATATCCACTTTCAAGCATAAAAAAACCCGATCATTTCTGATCAGGCTATCTGATTAGTCAGCTACGTATGGTAATAAAGCCATCTGACGTGCACGCTTGATAGCGGCAGCCAGCTGTCTCTGATACTTCGCACGAGTTCCTGTTACACGTCTTGGAGTAATCTTTCCGTTGGCGCTGATGAACTTCTTGAGGAGCTCAACATCCTTGTAATCAATGTACTTGATGTTATTCTTTGTGAAGTAGCAGACCTTTCTGCGGCCCATTCTCTGCTTTCTGAATGCCATGTCTGTTTCTCCTTATTTTTCAAATCAGAATGGAAGATCATCACTGGCAATATCCAGTGGTGATGCTCCAAACGGGTCATCCCCAGCACTGTTTGAAGGACCTGCAGGCTGGTATGGCTGTTGAGGCTGATACTGCTGCTGGTATGGCTGCTGGTATGACTGCTGGCCGTAACCGGAGTTGCTGTAGTCATTGCTCTGCTGAGCACGAGCCATTGACTGACTCTTGCTTTCAAGCAGGCTGACATTGTCACATACAACTTCTGTTACATAGCGGCGTTGACCCTGCTGGTCATCGTAAGATCTGGTCTGAATTCTGCCTTCTACACCAACCATTGCACCTTTACGTGCATACTGGCCGAGGAAATCAGCAGACTGTCTCCATGCTGTACAGTTGATGAAGTCCGCCTGGCTTGAGCCATCCGGATTCTTCTGTCCTCTGCGATCGCAGGCAACTGTAAATGATGCGACAGACAGACCGGTCGTTGTCTTACGGACTTCAACATCTTTTGTCAGTCTTCCGACAAGAACAACGCGGTTGATCATTTACTTGGACTCCTTAGCCGGAGCTTCGTCTTTTGTAATCATGAAACGAACAACATTCGGATTAATGCGCATCAGACGATCGAATTCCTTAACGCATGCATTGTCTGCTTCGAATGCGAGAACTACATAGTAGCCCTTTGTCATGTCATCAATACGGTATGCGAAATCACGCATTCCCCATTCATCTGTCTTGTTGACCTTACCACCGTTGTCAGTGATGATCTTGGAAAGAGTTTCGATGAGCGCAGCTCTCTTTTCTTCCTCTACAGATGCATTGATGATGTACATTACTTCATACTTTCTCATTTTGTACACCTCCTTCTGGTCTAGCGGCCATTTCTGGCAAGGAGTGGATTTCCCCACTCGCCAAAAGAGTATAACAGAAAACACTGTTTGAAGCAATCAGAATCTGCTTCATTCACGTAAAATCTGCCTTGTTTGGTCTATTTACTCCGTTTTCAGCCGGATGATATCATCTTCCATACAGATGATCCCCTGAAACGAACCTTCCTGTCCATTGACATTGATCGGATCTGACGCATCTGAAAGAACAATATATTCCTGCAGATCTTTACCATACAGTGGATACAACATGTTTCCATTTTCATCCTGGATACCACTGTGCGGCATCACACCTGTCACAAGAACTGATTTTCCAACATATACAGAAGGCTGTTCCAGCACTTCATCTACTGTGCACTTCACCACTTCATCACTGTCATGATCCGATACTGTCTGTACCTGACATGCAGACAATCCGATGGCAAAGGAAGCAATCAGAACAGATTTCATCAGCTTTTTCATTTTTCCTCCAGAACAAAATCGCCATGATCGAATACAACTGCCTGCTGTCCATCTTCGGTTGTTCCAACAATCCGCATATCTTCCGTACCGATCATAAAATCGATATGAATGGAAGAATCATTGAATGTATACTTCGGATCAGATGGCTTGCCTGTATTCAAACCTCTGCCAAGAGCCAGATGGCAGGAAGCATTTTCGTCGATCAGAGTTGTGTAATATACCTTTCCGCTCATCGAAATCGGTGAGTGATACTCCACAAGTGCACATTCACCAAGATAGCATGCATTTTCATCTGTTGTGATCAGGTTTTCCAACATCTGCTTTCCTTTATCGCAGATCACTTCGACTACCTTTCCTTTTTTAAAACGGAAACCGAAATGTTCAATTGCCTTGCCGCCAAGCACTAGTGGCCTTGATGCATAAACCACTCCTTCTGTTCCGAATTTTTCTGGTGTCGTGCAGATCTCTTCCGTCGGTATATTCGGTGTAAATGGGATGAATCCTTCCGGCATTTTTCTTTTACCCATACCAAAGAAGGAATCCGGTGTCAGTGTAACTGTCAAATCTGTGCCATTACCGGCTGTATAATGTAGCGTTCTGAAATGCCAGGAATCCATGATATCTCCACGTTTCCTTCTGTTTTCTGTTTTTTCCTTCCATGTCTTTTCAACATCATTGTTTTCATCGATATAACAAAGCTTCAATAAAAGTTTCCACAATGCTTCCAGTCTGTCTTTCCGGTCGACTTCCGGAAGTACCAGATCTGCCCATGGATCCGTTGGAATCATAGCAATCAGCCATTGACAGTGTTTTTCACGGGATGCTCTTCGCATGATATTGCGCACTCCATCGATATGTGCAAACACAGCATTTGCTTTTTCTTCGTCCAGATCTTCCATCTGTTTTGGATTGACTCCTTCCAGTCTGACATAGCAGGCACCTTCATCCAAATATTTCTGATTGGACATCACTTCCCAATCTTCAATTTTTTCAACTTCTGATAATGGTCGATGTAAAGCATCCACCTTCAGCATCGCCTCGTCCAGATAATGCACGACAACATTTCCCGCACCAATGCGATAACACGCTTCCGCAAAGACAGGTACAAAGTATGCTCCTTCCACAGCAGCCTCCACAAGCACAGTCTGACCTCTTTGAACGTTAAGTCCTACCTTCACCAGTGTATAGGCGTATTTTTCCATCATCTGCTTCATTTCCATTGCGTTTCCCTCCATATAAGCATAACAGGCAGGGAATCCCTGCCTGATGTTTATGCCGAAATGATCATTCTGTCATCCTGAATTTCAGGCTTAAGGTCCATGTTCTTTCCATTGACCTTGTATTTTTTCAGCACAAACATTGTGACTGTACCGGCAACGCCTTCAATCGGCGCCAGTTTTTCACCAACAAAGTCAGCTACTTCACGCATCGTCCGTGCATTGATGAAAACAAGGAATTCAGAAGTACCAGACACCAGATACAGTGAAGAAACTTCCGGGAACCGACCGATCTTTTCTGCAATTGTGTCATAGCCGGTACCGCGTTGTGTACTTGCCTTAACACCTATAATCGCATCGACATGATCCACATTTGCCTTATCCCAGTTGATGATGGTGTGATAGCCACAGATAATTCCATCTGCTTCAAGCTGTTTTTTGGCTTTTTCAACATCTTCTTCTGTTTCATTCAGAATATCCGCCAGATCCGTTACGCTGGCGCGTGGATTCTGAAACAGAAGATCCAAAAGCATTTTCGTATCCATCTTATTTACCCTCTTTCTGATAACCATGATCTTTCAGGAAGCGCTCAATTCTGCGCATTGCCTCCTGCAGATGTTCAATTGAATATGCATAGGAGATTCTCGCAAATCCCTCCCCGCTTTCACCAAATGCCGTACCAGGCACAATCGCAAGATTCTGTTCCTTCAGCAGTTCCATACAGAATTCATCGGAACTCATTCCAAGAACAGAGATATTCGGGAATACATAGAATGCACCTTTTGGTTCGAAAGTATGCAGTCCCATTTCGTTAAGTTTTCGCACACAGTATTTTCTTCTGAAATCATATTCCTGGCGCATACGTTCAATGTCACTGTCACACTCACTCACAGCTGCCACAGCTGCATATTGAGAAGTTGTCGGTGCCGCCATGATACATGACTGATGAATCTTGATCATCGTATCAATTAACGGTTTTGGCCCAGCCGCAAACCCGAGTCTCCACCCGGTCATGGAGAATGCTTTCGAGAAACCATTGACAACAATTGTTCTTTCCTTCATTCCTTCAATCTGTGCAATGGATGTGAATCCCTCTTCTCCATATACCAGCTCTGCATAGATTTCATCTGCCAGAACGATAATATCGGTATCACGGATGACATCCGCAATTTCAATCAGATCCTGCTTTCTCAGTACTGCTCCAGTCGGATTATTCGGAAAGGAAAGGATCAGAAGTTTTGTTTTTTCCGTAATTGCTTCTTTGATCTGCCGGGCAGTAACGCGGAATTCATCTTCTTCTTTTGTCTGTATCGTTACCGGGACACCACCTGTCAGTGTTGTGATCGGTTCATAGGATACATAACATGGCTGTGGAATGATGACTTCATCTTCATTTTCCACAAGCATGCGGATGGCAAGATCAATTGCTTCTGAACCACCGACTGTCACAAAGATTTCCTTTGGATCATAGGAAAGCGAGTATCTTCTTTCCATGAATGCAGCAAGTGCTTCCCTCAGCTCTTTCAGACCGGCATTTGCTGTATATTTTGTTCTACCCAGTTCAAGAGAATGGATTGCAGCTTCACGGATTGCCCATGGCGTCTGAAAATCCGGTTCCCCGACACCAAGGGAGATACAGTCCGGAATCTCCGCAGCAAGTTCGAAAAATTTTCGAATACCGGATGCCTTCATATCCAATGCTCTTTGAGCCTGTATTTTCTGATAATCTATCATGTTGTACCTCTTTTCAATCAGAAGTCTGGATTTCAGCAATCATGTCACGCAGCTCTGCAGCACGTTCAAAGTCAAGTACTGCAGCCGCTTCCTTCATCTGCTTCCGCAGATCTTCCACAAGTGCTTCCTTATCCTTTTTGGAGAACTTCTTCTTGCGGCTCATATATTTTGCCGCCATTTCCTTTGTTTCCTTGCCACGGATGACTTCATCCACACGCTTGACAATTGTCTTTGGAACAATGCCATGCTCTGTGTTATATGCTTCCTGAATTGCTCTTCTTCGTTTTGTTTCATCGATCGCAAAACGCATGGAATCCGTCATCGTATCCGCATACATATAAACTTCACCATGGGCGTTTCGCGCCGCTCGACCGATCGTCTGAATCAAAGAACGCTGAGATCTCAGGAATCCTTCCTTATCCGCATCCAGTATGCAGACAAGTGAACATTCCGGAATATCCAAGCCTTCTCTTAACAGGTTGATTCCGACAATCGCATCCACTTTACCAACACGAAGATCCTGAATGATTTGCGTTCTTTCCAGTGTCTTTGTTTCATGATGAAGATAGGCTATATGGAATCCCCTTTCCATCAGATATTCAGTCAGATCTTCAGCCATACGTACGGTCAGTGTTGTTATCAGCACCCTTTCCTTCCGCGCAATTCTTTCTTTCAATGCATCACAGATATCATCAATCTGCCCTTTTGTCGGTTTGACAGTGATGACAGGATCCAGTAACCCGGTCGGACGGATGACCTGCTCTGTCACATGATGTTCCACCTGATCCAGTTCATAATCACCTGGCGTTGCAGAACAGTAGATGACCTGATTGGTCATGGATGTAAATTCATCAAATGTCATCGGTCGGTTATCCAAAGCAGACGGGAGACGGAAACCATATTCCACAAGCACCTGCTTACGCTGTCGATCACCATTATACATGCCACGGATCTGTGGCAGTGATACATGTGATTCATCCACAAACAACAGAAAATCTTTCGGAAAGTAATCAAACAGGTTATATGGCCTTTGCCCAGGCACTCTGCCATCAATATGCATCGAATAGTTTTCAATACCTGCACAGTACCCGTTTTCTCTTAAAGCCTCCAGGTCAAATCTTGTTCTCTGTTCCAGTCGTTCTGCTTCCAGCAGTTTCTGATGATCCTTGAAATATGCCAGCCTTTCTTCCAGCTCGGCCTCAATCGCATCGCATGCTTTCAACATCGTTTCCTTATTTCTGGCATAACCGGATGCAGGAAATATGTTGTAGAACTGATAGGCATTGAGTGTTCTGCCCGTCAATGGATCTACTTCCGATATACGATCCACTTCTTCCCCGAACATTTCAATTCGAATATTAAACTGATCCGTATAGGACGGGGTCAGATCAATAACATCCCCACGCACACGAATCGTACCACGGCTCTGATCCATATCATTTCTTGTATACTGCAGTTCCACAAGTTTCCGCAACAGATCATTCCGGTTCCATGTTTCACCAACCCTGATGGTCATGAACATGTTTTTGTATTCCACAGGATCACTCGCCGCATAAATACATGCAACCGATGCAACAACAATCGTATCTCTTCGTTCCAGCAGTGAATTCAATGTGGATTCACGGAACATATCCAATTCTTCATTGATCGCCGCGGTCTTTTCAATATACATGTCGTTTTTCGGCATGTATGCCTCTGGCTGATAATAATCAAAGTTGG
Organism: uncultured Erysipelotrichaceae bacterium; assembly: GCA_945877405.1. Taxonomy (GTDB): domain Bacteria; phylum Bacillota_I; class Bacilli_A; order Erysipelotrichales; family Erysipelotrichaceae; genus Bulleidia. The sequence continues at coordinate 15,033 of CAMCSA010000018.1, forward strand.
AAACAAAAAACTCCACTCTGTTATGTGGGAACAGTTCTTTAAATTCCGAATACAGCTGACCTGCAAGTGTCTTATTATGTGAGAAGACAAGCGTAGGTCTGTTTTCACGTGCAATGATATTCGCCATCGTAAAAGTCTTACCGGTACCGGTTGCACCCTGCAGTACCTGTACTTTCTTTCCTTCTTCAATACCTCTGCACAATTCATCGATTGCCTGAGGCTGATCGCCTGTGGGTCTGAATTCACTGATCAGTTCAAATTTATCCATGTTCAACTCCGTAACGTCAGTATACACTCTTTAACATTCAAAAAAAAGGGCACGCATCATCACATGCCCTGTAACACCTCAACTGCTCTTGCAAGCTGAGTATCCGTATCTGTTGTTGTCTGCCAATGATAGCGTGTCTGTCCATACAGCCGGTTGTAGGTATGGACATCCAGTTTTCCGGTTACTTCCAGACCATAATCATGCTGAAACTGTTTCAGACTGTCAAAGAGCATCTGTGAAAAATACCCGTCACTCCTGTCTGTCTGATATCCTAGATAATCCAGACATAATGCCATATCTCCAACCGATGGCGATACGGAATCAACTTCGTATTCAATTTCATCCTGCATCTTTGTAAAGACATGATAGAACACCTCATGCAGGCGGACTTCAATATCCGGCTCGATTCCAACACCATTGACCCATACACCATCCGGTGAAAGCCAGCGCTGGGTTGTATAGTTCAAAGAAGATCCGTCTGAAAACTTTCTTTCCACCTGTACAGTGCCTTTTCCATAGGATGTTGTACCGATGATGGTCACATCATCTCTTAACTCAGATAGAGCCATTGTCAGCACCTCCGCAGCAGATGCCGTGTTTTCGTTGATCAGAATGACAATCGGACTGATCTGGCTGTACTGATCCTGACTTGTTTTTGAAACGGAAATATTACCTTCTTTATCTTCCCGTTGTAGAACCACGGATCCTTTTGGAAGGAAAACAGAAGCAACATCTGTTACGGAAGTCAGGTAGCCACCACCATTGTCACGTAAATCCAGAATCAGAGACTTTACTTCTGCTTCCTTGAATGTATCCAGATACTGGCGGACAGCATCCCCACTGGAATCTCCAAACTGATACAGCTGCAGATATCCGATCTGACCATCAAGCACTGTACCATCCGCAATATTGATCAGGTTTTTTCTCTCAACTGACAGACCGATGATCTTATCATCACGCATGATCTTCAGGGATACGATTGTTCCTTCTTCTCCCTGTATGATTTCCTTAATTTCATCAGCGCTCTTTCCCGATAACAGTGTTCCATCCGCTTCATACAGAACATCTCCTACCTGCAGGCCTGCCTGTTGCGCCGGCGTATTCTCCATGACTTTTGTTACGATGTTTGTACCATCTATTTCCAGATACTGAACACCAATCCCACAATAGTTACGGTTGATACTCTGACGGAAGTTTTCACTCTCCTGTGCACTGAAATACAATGTATGGGTATCTTCACTGTTTGTTACAAGTCCTTCAATTGCCTGATCCGTCAGTCTTTCATCCAGATCTTCGATGTCCTTACCGAAATACCAGTCCTCTTCCAGCACTTCTTTGACCGCACCGATCTTATCCCCATCATCCAGACCAAGACTTCTTGAAATCATGGTACGAAGAGAAGTCGTGAAGCCATATGGCAGCACAGATCCTCCCAGCCATCCGAAAAGCAGAAGGAATACAAACATGATTCTTGCATAAATCTTATATTCCCGCAGTTCTTTCTTTGTTTTCTTCAGTTCTTTCTCTTCCGGATACAGGTGTCTGTGGACACGCAAGACAACCTCTTCTTCCTGCTGTTCTTCTGTTTCCTTTTCTTCTGCTGTTTCTCTGTTTTCTTCCATAAAATACCATTTTTACTGACAAGGAGCTCTGATGAGCTCCTGAAATCAACCACCAAATACCGTTTCTGGACGAAGACGACAAGGGGCACCATAGCCCGCATCACACTTACGGGCATAGGTATACCAGCCAGTGCCGAATGCTACATCACCATTCCATGTTGCGGCATAATTTGAGAAATTGGATGCATCCCCAAGATAATAGACTTCTATATGACAATGAGGACCGCTGGAGTTTCCACTGGAGCCGACCATACCGATCTGTGTACCACTTGTGACGATCGTACCAGTGGCGATGACGGAATTCAGCATCATATGGTTGTAGTTGACACCATATAAAGAGCCATTGATACTGACAAGAAGCTGAACCTGATTGCCACCACCTGCAGCACCACCGATATTACTGCCGCATGTGTTGCCAAGTCCTCCATATGTCGGGCACCCGTTTGCACTATTCATGACAACGCCATTTCCAGCTGCAAGAACCGGAGTTCCAACAGAGGCCGCAAAGTCCATGCCAAGATGGATACCTCCACCTGGATAATACCATGTACCTGCAGAAATATATGCTCCAGGTACTGGATATGTCCAGCCACCCGCTGTAATGACATCATCCAGCGTACCTGCTTCTGCAAGTCTTTGCATTGCCTCACTGATCGCATCAATGTTGGAAGAAATGTTATTGCTTTCAGCCTGCAGTTTTGCATACTGTTTCTGATATTCTTCCAGAATGACTTCCTGTTGTGCCTGCGTCAGAAGAAGTTCATTCTGCTGTTCAATCAGTGCCTGCTTTGCTTCTTCCATCTCTTTTTTCGCTTCTTCAAGTTCAGCCTTTGCTTTTTCCAGCTGTTTCTTTTCTTCTGAAAGCTGAAGACGTAACGCTTCCAGATCCTTCAATGTCTTTTCATCGTATTGTGTAATACTGATCAGACCACTGGCAATACGAAGCAGATCCTGGAAGGAGGAAGCTCCCATCAGAATATCCAGATACTGATTGAAGTGCATCGTCGACTGGGAAGCGACCATTCTTTTCTTGACTTTTTCTTCCAGGGCATCCACCTGTGCCTGGGTTTCGTCAATCTGAGCTTGTTTGGCATCAATTTCCGCCTGTTTGGCATTGATCCGTCCCTGCATCTCATCAATCTTTGCCTGCATCTCATCAATCTTTACCTGCATCTCATCAATCTGGGTCTGCAGTTGTTTTAACTGGGCATCATATTTTGAAATATCTGCAGCAATCTGTTCACGTTCCGCCTCAATTTCATCCAGTCTGTTTTTTGAAGATTCGGATTGAGAAGACAGATATTCAATATATGCCTTACATGCGGAAGTAGATGTATTGCCTTTTGTGGTACAGTACTCATTCCAGTACCCGGAATCGCTGTATGGCGGGTCTTCGGCATGGATCATCTGAAATGGCATCATGGCAATTGTTACTGCCATTACCAGTATTGCCTTGCATAGCCGTTTCATCTTTTCCACCTCAGATATCGTGTAACAGAAATCCACGAACCGATATAACCGACAACGACACCAATCACAACAAGTGCAATAGCCAGTCTGTAGATAAACGGATTGGGAGCAAGCAGATTGAACATGTTGGAAAGCATGTGCCCACCTGTCACCCTGTAAAGATATGTATAACCGACAATACTCAGTCCGATCGGAATGATGGATCCAAGAATGCCTGTAATGATTCCTTCAATCAGGAATGGCGAACGGATGAACCGGTTGGTTGCACCGACATTACGCATAATGGTAATTTCATCCTTACGTGAGGAAATCGTCAGCTTGATGGCATTCTGGATCAGCATGACTGCTAAGAATGTCATCGCAACAACAATCACAAATCCCACCTTACGAACCGAGGACATGGCACCAACAAGATCAATCGTAGACTGACCGCCATAGCTGACCGTATCAACCCCTTCAATCGTCTTTGCCTGCTCAGCAACGCTTTCAATGACAGAACCTGATTTTGCCTCCAGATAGAACGCATTGTGCATCGGATTGTCATCACGGAAAGGTTCAAATGCACTTCTTGTTGTTTCATCCTCAAAGGAATTCAGATAAAAATCAAATTCCTGTTCCTTATCAGAGAAAGTTACTTCTGAAACACCATCAATGTCATTCAGTTCGGTGGCAATACGATCAATCTGTTCCTGAGAATCATAGTCATAATCAACAAGGACTGATATTTCCAGGGAGGATTCGATGTCCTTTGTGAAATTTTCCAGATTGAAACTGAAGATCATGAAGATGGAAATCATGACAAGAGTAATTGTAACCGCAATGGCTGCGGATATGGACATGCCCCAGTGTCTTGCAACACCACGGAAGCCTTCTTTCAGTGGTCTACTGATCATGGCGTACATATCCTCCTTCCGCAAGATCTGCAACAATATGACCGTTTTCCAGAACAATCGTTCTCTTGCGGTGCTTGTTGACAAGTGTCAGGTCATGGGTAACCATCAGAATGGTTGTACCATAACGTGCATTGATTTTTTCCAACAGATCCATGATTTCATCTGATTTTTCCGGATCAAGATTACCAGTCGGTTCATCAGCAATCAGAACCTTGGGCCTGTTGGCGATGGCACGGGCAATCGCTACACGCTGTTGCTGACCACCAGAAAGCTGATTCGGAAAACTTGCCGACTTTGACTGCAGACCTACAAGTTCCAGCACTTCACCGACTCTTTTTTGGATCGGCTTTTTTTTCATGTTAATCACTTCCAGTGCATAAGCGACATTTTCAAATACCGTTTTTGCGCGTAGAAGTCGGAAATCCTGGAAAACAACTCCGATGTTGCGACGATATAATGGAACCTGACGTGGACGCAACTTTCCGACATTAATCCCGACAACATTGACATCTCCCTTTGTCGGCGTCTCCTCTCCATCCAAAAGTTTGATCAGAGTGGATTTACCCGAACCTGTCGGTCCGATAATATACACAAACTCACCCTGCTCTACTGAAATATTCAGATCATACAGAGCATTTGTTCCGTTTTTATACTGTTTGTAAACATGATTACACTCAATCATTGTTTTCCTCCTGAAGCATTATAATGCCACAATTTGTCAGATGTTAGGTGAACTGTATGTGAATCCTTCGCCATGCATGTCCGCAGCATCGGTTGTAATGGTAAAGGCCTTCTCATCAATCCGTCGAATGATTTCAAGCAGATGGTTGTACTGGCGTGAGGATACAACGCAGAGAATGACTGTTTTTTCCTGTCTTTGATAACCGCCATATCCTGGAATCAGAGTCACGCCACGATCCAGTTCACTCTGAATCGTTTGCATGATTTCCTCCCAGTGTTCAGAAATGATCTGTACGCTTTTCGCATTGGCACCTCCACCGATGGAAAGTACCTTGTCAATCGCCACACTGCATGCAAATACAGACACAAGTCCAAGCAGTGCAGCGTTGATATCATAGACAAAAATACCAAGCATGACCGTCAATGCATCCGTAATCATCACACCCGATGATACCTTCAGTCCCGTCAGCTTATTGACAATTAAAGGCGGAACATCCATGCCACCGGTTGATGCATCTGCACGCATGACGATTCCAATTCCAATTCCACCAAGTAAGCCGGCATAGAAAGAAGCAAGCATCGGATGAATCGTAATCGGAACAACACCGACATATTTTTCCAACAGTGTTGTAAAAAGCGGATAACAGAGTGATGAAAGTATCGTATTCATCATAAATGTTCTGCCCAGAAATACGCCACCAACGATAAATAGCCCTACGGTCAGGCAGTTTGCCAGCAGTGTCGTATTAATATGTAACAAAGGCTCCAAGGCAACTGCGATACCTGCCACGCCACCGGACAGAATCCGGTAAGGAAGGATGAAAAATTCTACAGATACGGCAAGAATGAATGTGCCGACGATGATCATCGCAATGTTCATCAATTTTGAAAGTTTTGTTTTACGTGTGCTCATACGCGTTGTATTATAACATGCATATGAAACAAATGCAGAACAACACATGGAAAGAAAAAGCTCACTGGGTGATCGTATTTCTTTATATCTTATGGATCTTTTCCAATTCTCTGATGAATGGAAATGTTTCTTCTGACACATCAGGCTCAATTACACGCCAAATTCTCGCATTTTTGGCATTTTTTGGCATCAATCCAACCTATGATGTGTTTCATCACTTCATCCGTAAACTTGCTCACTTTCTGGAATATACACTTTTAGGATTGCTGACTACTTTTTCCATATTCCGCAAATCACTGTTTTCTTCAGAAAAAATGACATGGGTTTTCATCTGTGTTCTGACACCATTATTGGATGAATGTCTGCAGCTGTTTGTCCCAGGAAGAAGCGGTGCTTTTACCGATTCACTGCTCGATCTTTGCGGATGTATTTTCGGAACGCTGTTTCTGCTGATGATCCAAAAACTGTTTTCCTGTTATTTCCAAAAGAAAACGGGAGATTAATCTCCCTGAAGACAATCATTCCTCATCCAGCATTGCCTGCTTCCTTCTGGCATAGCCTGAAGCAATCATGCCGGCAATCGCATTGAGCGGATATGGATGACTTGCATAATTTCCATCACTGATGTAGCGGATATAATGATCAACGTATGGCTGACGGATTTTCTGATTGGAAGTGATGACATAGATCATCGGTTTATTACGTGGTGAAGTAAAGGCATTACGGTTTGCAAAGGCTCTTCGGAAATAGGTGCCCGATTCAGAAAAAACGATGATCAGCTCCTTTTCATCCGCATTGCGGATATGCTCAATCTGATCCGCGAACTGCATGCATGTGAAGATGATCTTTCTGCTTGTCTGCAGATCGTACTGTAGATTCAGCGCAACATTTTCAGACTGCAGATAGCCAAAGGCAGATACCTTTTCATACCGGAAGATATCACTGATTAAAGAGTCAATTTCCTTATGATCCACGCTGTTTTTCATGGATGTCAGATTAGTAATGATCTGCTCTACATATGCATGATACGGATCTTCAGCATCCTCACCCGGATATCTGAATTTATGTGCTACCGTATACGGATGTTCCACCTGGTATTTCGCAACCTGATTACGCAACTCATTATAGTCCTGCAACCCGATGGCACGGCAGAATCTAGAAATACTGGAATTGGATACATAACACTTTCGGGCAAGATCTGAAATGGATACATTTTCCAGCTCATCAATGTGTTCAAGAATATATTTGGCGATACGGTTGTTGTTGGAGTCAGCAGATTCACTGTTCATTAATGACAGAAGAATAATCGCAAGATTAAACACTTTTGGTTCCTCTCTTTCTCTTACAGCAGACCTTATAATGCCCGGACGACTACTGTACTGCCAATTTTATCATGAATTGCACGGCTTTTCTTATCAAACATTGCAACAATCATCGAAGCGACTGTCACAATATAGCTCAGATACTTTACCGGCGTGAATAACGATACAAATCCGAATAGAGGAAGCAGCTGTCGCAGATATGTACCGATGACAGAAAACCCACCTTCTACAATTCCCGCACCAATGACTTCACGCTTTATCATATCCCACAAAGATACCTCGTTACCATCCATGCGAATGACCCGAATACCACAGATCTTTTTTCCAAGCGTCTGTCCCTGCCATATAAAACATGGAACAGCGACATAATACAGAAAAGCCAGAACAAAAACGATGCCTGCAAATATCAGTCCCTTTTCCATCCCGTATGTTGATAGTTCAAACGATCCGGTATGGATATTTTCTCCTCCACGTAACCAGAATGTTACCGGAATGGCTGCCAGTACACTGGCAACATACCAGTCAATGATGACAGCGCCTGCTCTACGCACTTTCAGCTTCAGCGGATCATACATTCCGATGGACAGTTCATTTGCTTTTTTCTGATGTTTCCCAGTCTTTTTCTTACCCATATGCACTCATCTTCCTTTTTCGAGTTCATTATATGAAATGTTCGTTTTCAAAGCCTACCAGTCCCTGAAAATCATTTCCACGTTATGGAAATCGCATTGATTTTACAATGAGAAATCCTATACTGAGGTTGTGTGTGTCGAAACTTTAAAATACAGATTAAAGGAGACAAAAGAAAATGAAACTGATCATCGAAAAAGACGAACGCGCAATGAGTGAAAGCGCAATGCAGATTATCCTTGGCACAATGATGCAGGATAAAAGAGTCAACGTGTCCCTGACTTCCGGACGTTCCCCAAGAATGATGTACAAGATGATGGTACCTTATGTCAAGGATCAGAAGAAGTTCGAAGACATCAACTACTACCTGTTTGACGAAGCACCATATATCGGTGAACGTGCTGGTGAAAAAGGACCAAACTGGGTTGAAATGCAGGAACTGTTCTTCAAGGATGCAAATATCCCGGATGAAAGAGTACACTGCCCTGATTTTGACAACTGGCAGACATGGGATGAAGATATCCGTCAGGCTGGCGGCATCGATGTCATGCTGATCGGTCTTGGATGGGATGGCCACTTCTGTTCCAACTGCCCAAGATGTACACCAATGGACGGCTACACATATGCATGCGACAGAAAGGTCAAGAATGCTGTAAACCCAACATATCCTGACCGTCCACTGCAGCCGTATTCCATCACAATGGGTCCTAAGTCTTTGATGAGAGTCAAGCACCTTGTCATGATTGTCAATGGTAAGGAAAAGGCTGAAATCTTCAAGAAATTCCTGACAGAACCGATCAGTGATGAAATTCCTGCAACAGTTCTGAGACTTCATCCTAACTTCACAGTCATCGCTGATGAAGAAGCAGCTTCCTTAATTACAGAAGAAGATCTTAAAGGTCTTTAATTCACTTCAAACCAAAGCAAGATGCTGATCGTATTTCAGCATCTTTTTTTAATCGACCTATCTAAGTTCATGATCTGGAATCCTCGATGATTTAATGGTCGAGAAAGAGAAATGATTACAGCACACAACCAAGCAGAAATGCCTGCTTTCTGACAGCATCCACACTCATATGCAGAACAGCACAGATGCTTTCCACAGGAATATTCGCTTCAATCATTCCACGCAGATAAATATTTCTTTCCTGTTCTGCTTCCTGCCTTGCACGTTCCAATTCCTTCTTCAAGCTTTCTGCTTCCTGATTCTGTCTTTCTGCTTCCTTCTTCTGTTCTTCAGCACGCTTATTCGCCTTCTCAATTTCCATCTTCAGCTTCTTTTCTCTTTGTGCTGCCCTGGCTCTTTCTTCTTTTCTTGTTTCTGCCTGCAACTGTCTGATCTTATCGCACATGATTTCTTTCCTGTCTCCTTTCTTTGTTCTTCTGCAGCTTTCCCGTAATACCGGATTGACGATCTTTCTGTAATCCTTCTGTACAAGATCTCTGCACAATACTGAAATCGGATCATTCCCCTGGTTTTCTTTGACATTGACATAGATGATTTCTCCATAAGGAATAACACCCTGATCCGTATTCTTCCACTTTGTTACTGAACGGGATAAAGACTGGCCTGTCTTTGCCCCATCTCCTCTTGTAAAGCATATCACAGTTCTATTTGGAATCTGCGAATACGTTGTGCCGGATTGTACAATGATATTTGATACCATATCGCTGTAGTACTGCATCCTTGGAACTTTTGCACGGGTTGGATTGTTCTCTACTTCAATCACGTACACATTTCCATGATCATCTACAGCGAATACATCCATGATAATCTTCTTACCTCGTGTATTCAGTACTGTTTTCTGTGTTGTGGCACTGATAATGGTAACTTTGCGCTGTAATACCGTACTGACTAGAATACTGATGGCTTCCGTATTGCCATCCAGAGCTACCGTCATAAATGTATCGTCCATAAGACACATGTTCTTGAGTATTTTTTCTTCTTTAGAAAGCATAACTGATTTTCCTCCATTATACATATACGTAAAAAAATCAGAGATGATACATTTTTCCTAAAAAAAACAGTAAAAAACCGATCCATATTCAGCAGGATCGGTTCATTGGTGTGTGTTGTGTGTGTCGTTATTTCTAAGTTAATTATGCTTCTGTGCCTTCTTCAGCAAGCTTGGACTTTTCCATCAGCTTGAAGAATGGATAGTACAGCAGCATATCCAGCAGGATCAGGCCTACAACCATGATACCAGCCTTGATATCCATGCAGCCAAGAGCTGCACCAAGTGGAGCCGGTGTTGTCCATGGTGTTTCTACAACACCTCTGCCAATCAGATTTGTTGCCATACATGTGTAGCAGATAATGGAATTTACAACCGGTACAAATACGAATGGTACAAGCATCAGTGGATTCAACACCATTGGAAGACCGAAGATAATCGGTTCATTGATATTGAAGATACCTGGCATGATGGAAAGTCTTCCCAGAGTCTTCAGTTCCTTTGACTTGGACATCAGCAGCAGAATGCAAAGACCCAGTGTGGATCCGCCACCACCGATACAGATGACATAGGACCAGAATGGCTGTGTGAAGAAGTGTGTCAGAGCAGCACCTTCTGCATATGCAGAGATATTTTCAACCAGATACATCTGCATGAATGGCAGACGGATCGGCTGTGTGATGGATGCACCATGCAGACCGAAGAACCAGCAAGTTTGGGCAACGATTGTGATCAGGCAGATACCAACAAGGGAATCCAGACCGGATACTGCTGGTGCCAGAGCTGTCATGATCAGGCTTGGCAGAAGCTGACCGGACATGTTCTGAACAACAAGAGAAATGGAATAGAACAGAATAATGCAAACAAACATCGGAATGATTGCATCAAAGGAAGAAGCAATTGCCGGCGGTACGCTGTCTGGCAGCTTGATGCGGATGTTCTTCTTCAGCAGGAAGTTGATGATTTCTACGCATCCGATGGATACGATGATTGCTGTGAAGATACCCTTGGCATCCAGATATGTTGTTGGAATGTAGGAAGCAGCACTTCCAAGAATTGTTTCAATTGTTGCACCTTCTGTGATAGCTGCTGTAGCAACTGCCTTTGTGACAGGAGATCCGACCATCAGGAATACGGCTACAGAAACAACAGCTGCGTTGAGTTCGTTAATGCCGTATCTCTTTGCCAGATGATATGCAATCGCAAAGCAGATGAACAGACCCATCAGAGCCATTGTCATGTTGTATGGCAGCTGCAGAACAGGCTTGTATGCCTGTGCCCAGTTATACCAGCCAAGCAGCATGTCACTGAAGAAGCCCCAGTCACCAAGTGTATCAGGCTTGAACGGTGGTGTGGAAATAATCAGACACAGACCACCCAGAATGGATAATGGAATTGCGACAACCATACCGTCTCTGATTGCGGACAGGTGACGTTGTGTAGCCACCTTGCTGGCAATCGGGACAAGAGTACGGTCAGCAATCTCATTAAACTTTTCCATGAATTTATCCATGAATTTCATAAGGTTACCCCTCCTCTTTATGGGCTCATTATAGGGATTCCCTATACGGAATTCAGCAGTTTTTCAGATGTGAAAAACCATTTCCACACATTGAAAATCATTATATTTCAAAGGAATGATCCATGTAGAATCAGGGCATATCATCAGACGTATATCCCCATGGTGATCGCCCTTTCCGACTTCTAAACGCATGTTTTCAATCCTGTATGAACATGCCATCTTCAATATGCAGTACGATATCCGCACTTCTTGCGATATCAAGGTCGTGGGTTACCAGAATAATAAGAGGATTACACTGATCCCTGACTTCCATAAGAAGATGCAGAACAGATATTCCGGCCTTGTCATGAATGCTCTACCGATTGCAGTTTTCTGCTGTTGTCCACCGAACAGCTGATCAGGATATTTATTTTCAATTTCTCTGATCTGCAGTCTGTTGAGAATCACACCAACCTGCATATTCTTTTCGCTCAAAGATTTACGGATGATATTCATGATGAAACCTCCTTTCCATAAAAGTACATCTGTAATCTTACAATCAGGTGAAAGAGGAAAAAAGCCATTGTGTACTTCACAATGACCTGTTATTCCACCGCAATCGCGGCATATTTTCCATCAATCAGTTCAATCAGATCAGACGGATTCAATTCCACCTGAAGTCCTACTTTACCACCGGATACACAGATCGTATCAAACAGCTGTGCTGTTTCATCAATCCATGTTGGAAACTGTTTCTTCATTCCAATCGGAGAACAGCCACCATGAATATATCCTGTTGTCGGCAACAGTGTTTTCTGCGGTATCATTTCCACACTTTTCACGCCTGCCGCTCTAGCGCAGGCCTTGAGATCCAGTTTCTGATTTCCAGGAACAACAAACACATAATGGTTTCTGTCGTTTCCAATTGTAACAAGTGTCTTAAATACCTGATCGGGATCCTGATTCAGTTTCTCTGCGACCGTTACCGCATCCAGTTTTCCATCTTCCGTATCATACACATGCACCTGGTAGTCTATCCCTGCTTCATCCAGCATCCGCATGGCATTTGTTTTCGTTTCCTTCTTCGCCATTTTATTCACCAAGAAGAATTCTATCATCATTCAAAGCTTTGTGGAACGTATGAATCAGAGTTTCCATGTCCATGCCTTCCTTATCTTTTTCAGAAAGATCACAGATGATTCTGCCATTGGACATGATCAGCGTACGATTTCCCATCTGCAGTGCATGATTCAGATTATGAGTAATCATCAGACATGTGGTATGGTTTTCTTCAACGATCCGCTTTGTCAGGTTCATGATCTTTTCTGCCGCAACCGGGTCCAATGCGGCTGTATGTTCATCCAGCAGAAGCAGTTTTGGAGGAACGATTGTCGCCATCAGAAGAGTTAACGCCTGTCGCTGTCCGCCAGACAGTGTTCCTACTTCTGTTTTCATGCGATCTTCCAGCCCCATATCCAGTTTTTTCAGCTCATCCGCAAACATTTCACGATCCTTCTTTGTAATATGTGAGAAGTCCGCTTTGTTGTCGGAGGCACGCAGATATGCCAGTGTCAGATTCTCTTCGATCGTCATGGAAGGAGCCGTTCCCTTTAAAGGATCCTGAAACAGCCTGCCAATCGACTGTGCTCTTTGATAATCCGGATCAAATGTGATATTTCTTTCATCCAGTTCAATTCTGCCTTCATCAATACGGAAGTTACCCGCAATCGCATTGAACAGTGTGGATTTTCCTGCCCCGTTGGAGCCAAGCAGGGTGATGAAATCACCATCCTGTACTACCAGATCCAAATAGTTGAGTGCCATCTTTTCATTGACTGTTCCAGGATTGAAGATCTTTGTCACATTTTTAATCTTCAGCATTTCTTCATCTCCTTTCTTGCCTTATTCCGATAGGAAATGGAAGCTGATACAGTCGGGAAGGAAATAGCCGCAGCTACGATCACTGCTGTCATCAGTTTCAGACATTCAATCGGGATGACATGTGTTTTCAGAATCAGTGCGTAAATCATACGGTAAATGATACTTCCAACTAGACACGCTGCAATATTAAGTGTCATGTTTCTTTTGCGATACAGCAGTGTTTCGCCGATGATCAGACACGCAAGACCGACCACAACAATACCTGTGCCGGCATTGATATCAATCGATCTTTGCATCTGTGCTGCCAATGCACCGGAAAGGGCAGTTAAGGCATTGGAAACAGCCAGGCCGATCATGACCATTCTGCCAGGATTAATGGAAGAAGCGGATACCATATCCGGATTATCACCCGTTGCCCGGATTGATAAACCAAGACGAGTGGAAAGAAACAGACGCAACAGTATCATTGCGACAATGACGACTACTGCAGACACAATAAGATCTGCATTCTTTCCAAAGATTCCCATCTTCTGAAATACAGAAAACACCGTTTCACCTTTCAGAAGAGACAGGTTGCTGCTGAAGCCCATCACCATCAGATTGATGGTATATAAACCTGTATTTGTAATGATACCGGCAAGGATGGAAGGAACTCCCATCCTTGTCTGTAATACTGCCGTAATCAGTCCTGCGCTGCTTCCGGCAAGCATTGCCAATATCAAACCAAGAAAAGGATGCCCGGTTAATGCGAATACCACCGATACTGCTCCACCAAGAATGAAACAACCATCCGTTGTCATATCCGCAATCTTCAGTATCCGAAAACTCATGAACAGCGCCAGTGATACAAGGGCATAAATACACCCGAGTTTCATCGCCGTTTGTAATATATAAACCATAGCACCCTCTCCTTTGTTTTTTCTTATTCTTCACTTGTTGTAACAGTGATAACTTCACCAAAGTCCGCAAATACCTGTGGATCAATACCAAGTACTTCTGCTGTTTCAGAATTGACTGTAACAATACCGCCATCCATCAGGTAGAAGTCATCCATATTCTGTGTACCATTGACAATTGCTTCATAAGCAAGATCAGCTGTTTTTGTACCAAGATCTGTATAGTTGACACCACATGTGACAAAACCGCCGTTTCTGACAAAGGAGTCCGCACCTGTATAATGTGGAATACCCTTTTCCGCAAGTACTGGTGCAATTGCCAGTTCACTTGCCATGACGACATTATCCGTTGGTGTGAAAATCGCATCCACACCTTCGGAAATCAAAGATGTTACGGCAGAAATAATTTCATCATTTGTATTGCCCGTTGCCTGAACGTATTCAATACCATTGGCATCACAATATGCCTTTGCTTCCCGTATCGGTTTTTCAGAGTTGATTTCCGATAAAGAATACAACAGACCGACTTTATCGATATCCGGATCTGCAGCCTTCATCATATCGAAAATGGCTTCAGTTGATAAGGCATCGGATGTACCGGTCACATTGTCAAAATCCACAAGTTCAGCACTTTCCGGATCCGATACAGCCGCAAAGACAACTTTTGTGTCTGTCCCAAGAGCACTTGTGACTGCTGTCTGAGCTGCCATAGTTGCGATCGGAATAATCACATCCGCATCTTCATTGACTGCCTGATCCGTGATCTGACGGATGGTTGCCTGATCATTCTGACCGGAATATACTTCACCATATTCAATGGTCACACCGTTTTCATCCGCAATCTGATCCAGTCTTGCGGTAATCGCATTGGCGATTTCATCCATGGATGCATGATCCAGCTGTTTGATGATGGTTACATGATAGGTATCAGACTGCGAAGATGATGCATATGAAGCCGATGTGGATGATCCACATCCAAGCAAAGATGTCATAAGAAGAGCTGCCATTGTGACTTTGAATTCCTTTTTCATAGTACTTACCTCCAATTCTTCTGCATTCACCTTCGGATAAACAAAAAACACCTGTCCAGAAAAGGACAGGCGTATAACCTGCGGTACCACCTTAATTAGCAGATGTTTCTGCTCACTCGAACGAAAATGCCATCACATTTTCTGTCTGTTAACGCTGACACTGCGTCCTGAGATACTCACAAAGCTGTTTTCATCAGGCCCTCACGGGTCCATTTGCATACCGCACACCATCAGGATTCCACCATCCCCGACTCTCTTTGCGCTGCTGTTGTATGTTTGATCTCCCGCTCATCGGTTTATACATGTATCATATGCATCAAAATCAGCAATGTCAACATCATTCTGAAATATTTTCTTCTTTATCTAATTTATTTTCAGAAACATTTTCATCAGTTTTCTGTTTCTGTTGACTGGACGATCGGAACAGACGGGTGATTCTGGCATTCCACGTATCCGGTTCCACACCGTTTTCTTCCATCTTTGCATGATGCATGTTTTCCATATTTCTTCTGTACAGCATACGGTTTCCCATCGAGACGCAAAGAGAAGGAAGAATATTTCCCTGAATCAGGGAAGTCATGACATTGCGCATCCCCTCCTTCAGATGTCTGTTCTCGAATCCGGCATCACTGACATAAAACTGATCACTGCCACCGATACCAAGACCATTACAGAACATCAGTCCTGTATGAGATGCCCAAGATTCCATCACCCCAAGAGCATTCAGACAGTCATCACTGTCAAATAGATCTCCATGAACAATCACACTGACCCTTGCTTTTCTTTCCATCATATGCATTTCCAGATCAGAAAGAAAACCAAGCAGAACAGATGGAATCACCCCGGCATAGACAGGGGATACAATCACAATGCCATCTGCCATATTCATGATCTGCAGTGCCATATTTCTGTCCATTTCCTCAGAAATATGGAGAATTCCATACTGCTGTCCCTTACAGAAAGGAATCAGACGGTCAATGATCTTCTGTGATACACTGGCATCTCCTTTTGGACTGCCATTAACAAATACGATCTTCATGACAGCCCTCCAATCTGCATGGCATCTGCCACAAACATGATTCTTCTGACCCTTCCGCCCAAACGCAGACTCAGTCTTCTGACAACAGACTGCGCATTCTTTCTTTCTGTTTCTTCCAGCTGGCCACCATAGAAATAAACAGATACACCGATTTTCCGATCCCCTCTGGTTTTATGTACCATGCAGCCTTCCTGCGTCTCATATTCCGGCAAGAAATACGGCATCATTCGTTCCAGTACTTTCTGCACAAAGCAACTGAAAGAACCATAAAGACAGCAGCTGACAATCACAAGTTCATCTGTCTGCTCCAATAAAGATGAGATCTTCATCAGCGTATCTTTACGGCTGCATATACCAGGTGTCTTCCACCAACAGTCCATGCATCCGTTACATGCATGAATACTGCCGTTTTCCTGTATCAGCACATCTCCGCTTTTCAGTGTTCCAGGGTAGATTCCCGTATCTGTGATAATCATTTTCATCCACACTATTCTAGCAAACTTTCACCAAAATGTTGTCAGTTTGCAACAATTCCTGTATCGTTAATCTGTTCTTAAGAAACACAGGAGATGAAGTCATGCCATTGAGTCAATTTTCAAGAACAGAGCTTGTCATCGGTACAGAGGCTGTGGAAATACTGAACAACTGCCATGTAGCCTTATTCGGACTTGGTGGCGTTGGAGGAAATGCAGGTGAAGCACTTGTACGATCAGGCATCGGTCATCTGGATCTGATCGATTTTGATCGTGTCAACCATACCAACCTCAACCGTCAGGTTATTTCTCTGCATTCCAACATCGGTCAATACAAAACCCAGGCTGCAAAGGCACGATTTCTTGATATCAACCCGAATGTCAGACTGACTCTGCACACATGCATGTATCTACCGGAAAAAGCACAAGAATTTGATTTTGACAGCTACGACTACATCATTGATGCCATCGATAATGTCACCGCAAAAACAGATCTGATCTGTAAAGCAAAACAACATGATGTGCCGATCATCAGTTCCATGGGGTGTGGTAACAGAATGGATCCGACAAAACTGATCATCACGGATATCTATCAGACACAGAATGATCCCCTGGCAAGAATCATGCGCCAACAGTGCCGAAAGCGCAATATTTCAAAGCTGACAGTGGTTACTTCCACAGAGCTCCCACACAAGCCATCTCAACAGCAGATTGATGCGATGGGGCAGCCTGGAAAAAAGGTACTTGGTTCAACATCCTTTGTCCCATCAGTTGCAGGTATAATGATTGCTTCTTATGTTGTACAACAGTTAATCCAATCCAGATGAGCAGTCTCCCTGCTCATTTTCTGTTCTGTTTTCAGATCGTGCTACGGACTTATTCCTCCCCATCTTTTATATCAGTTTATCACGCAATTCATCCTGACAGAATGTCTTCAGACATATACCGGTTTTATCTGATTTCCGATAATTTCAACATTTCCGCACCAAAAAAGGAAGAAGCGATTCACTCCTTCCCGGTCTGCGATTATTCCTGTGTCAGATCGCTGCCAAAATACTTTTCTGAGATTGCCTTTAATGTGCCATCTTCTCTCATTTCCTGTAATGCCTTGTTGATGGCTTCTTTCAAAGATTCGTTGTCTTCGCCTTTCTTCATTGGAATGGCATATGGTACTGTATCAGATTCATCAACAATCACAAAGCATGTTTCACCTGTTGTCTTGATGTAGTCATTGATGGATGTTGCCGCATTGATTGTTGCATCTACCGTACCGTTTTTAACAAGTTCCATACATTTGGTCAGATCATCAACCCCCTGTACGGTTGCACCATATGTTTCTCCCATTTCCATATAGGAAGAGCCGATGGAATTGGCAGTTGTTCTGCCAGCCAGATCTTCAAAGGATGTAATATCATCTGTTCCTTCCTTTACAACAAGAACAGTTCTGTCATAGACATATGGATCAGAGAAATCAAAAGTCTTCTGCCTGTCCTCTGTGATATCAACACCATTGACAACGATGTCATATGTTCCTGTAGAAAGACCTGTCAGAAGTCCGTCCCACTTACCTTCTACAATTTCAGCCTCCACGCCGATTCTTTCTGCAATACCTCTTGCCACTTCAACATCGACACCACATAACACATCATCTGCATCATGATAGGAAAACGGCTGCCAGTCTCCTTCCAGACCGACCACAATCTTCCCTTCCGCTTTGATTCTTGCCAGATGATCATCTTCCGTCTTTGTTGTGCATGCAGTTGCTGTACATAACATCATAGCTACAAGACCTGTCTGAATCCATTTCTTCATTTCCTTTTCCTCCGGTATTCATCTTTCTTCCATTCGCAGAAATTCTCTTGTTCTTTCATTTTTTGGGTTTTCAAAGAAAGCATGCGCATCGCCTTCCTCCACAATCACGCCATGTTCCATGAAGATGACATGATTGGATACATTTCTGGCAAACCCCATTTCATGTGTGACAACAATCATCGTCATTCCTTCTTCCGCCAGTTTCTTCATGACACCAAGCACTTCCCCAATCAGCTCTGGATCCAGTGCACTTGTCGGTTCATCAAAGAAGATGATTTCCGGATTGCCGGCAAGCGCGCGGGCGATCGCAACTCTCTGCTGCTGACCACCGGAAAGCTGTGAAGGGTAATAGGATGCCCGATCCTTCATCCCTACCTTTTCCAGCAGTTCCATACCGATCTGTTCTGCCTGTTTTTTCGGCATCTTTCCAGCTGTCATCAGCCCCAAAGTTACATTTTCCAGTGCTGTTTTATTGATGAACAGATTATAGTTCTGAAACACGAAACCCGTATGCCTGCGGAACTGTGCAATCCGCTTATGATCCGTATCGGAAAGATCATATGTTTCATCTTTAAACTGCATTGTTCCCTGATCTGCTGTTTCCAGATAGTTGATGCAACGTAGCAGCGTTGTCTTGCCAGAACCGGATGGGCCAAGAATGGCTACAACATCTCCCTTGTTCACACTCAGATCAACACCATTCAGGATATGAGCATCGCCGAATGATTTATGTATTCCACGTATTTCAAGCATTGCCATGATCACACCTTCTTTACATCATAATAGCTGAGCTTCTTTTCTCCCCAACTCTGCACCCATGTCAGTATCGTGCAGAAAATCAGATAGACAAGCGCAACTTCCAGATACAGCTGCATGAAACGGTATGTTCTTCCTGCTATTCTTTCCGTTGTCATAAACATCTCCACTACCGTAATATTTGCCGCCAGCGATGTATCTTTGACAAGAGAAATCAGGTTATTGAACAAAGATGGAAAAGCCGTTCTGAATGCCTGTGGCAGAACAACATGAAACATGATCTGCATATAGTTCATTCCACTGCAGTACCCTGCCTCAAACTGCCCTTTTGAAACACCTTCAATCGAGCCTCTTACCGTTTCTGCACAATATGCTCCTGTATTCAATGAGAATACAATGATTGCTGCTGTTACAGCACTGATTCTGATACCGATCGACTGCATGCCAAAATACATGATAAACAGCTGAACAAGCATCGGCGTTCCACGGAACACCCATATATAAAACTGCACAATTCTTCTGATCACAGGGATTCTGGCATACTGAACCATGGCACAGGCAACTGCGATGATCATCGCAAGTACAAAGGAAACAAGAGCCAATGGAATCGTAGCCGTGATTCCCGCCATGAACATCTTTGGAAAGGATTCCATTGCCAATGCGATCACTTCATTCCAGTCAATCATAACTTCCTCCGTTTTTCCTTAACATCATACCTTTACTTCCACTTTCCCGCAATTTCTGTGCATGAGTACTGTAACACCTGAAGTCAGCTTCAGGTCAAGAAAAAATCAAAAGAAAAGGTATAATTCTTTACCTGTTCCCATCACTGTTCTTCCTGAATCTGTTTCTGATATTCCTTTGAAAGCAGAAGCAGTTCTTCATACCACACTTTGAAATATTCACGGATATCTTCATCCTGAATCCGCGCAGTATTCTTTTTTGTAATCTCCGCTTCTCTTCCACTGTTGAGAATCGGAAGTCTGTTTTCGATCTTATATTCGATGACATCCCTCACTACTTCAAACCTTTTCTCAAACAGTTCTGCGATCTGACGATCAATCACATCAATCTTTTTTCTGTCTTCATCTAACCTGGACATGATTCTCCTCCTGGTTTCCGTCCTTCTATTATATGCAACTTTTTACATTTTCTGTTACATTTTTTATTACAATTGTTGTGTTTTTCCTGTTTCCGGTCACAAATTCAGAAGACAAGTATGCTAAAATGTCCGAAACAGTAAAAAATAGGGGGAAAATATGGGAAAGAACTTTGTATTCATCTCACCGACTTTTCCAAAGAATTACTACCAGTTCCCACTTGCGTGGAAGAACTATGGAGGAAATTCACTATGTATCGGTGAAGACAGCTGGGAATCTCTGTCACCTGAACTGAAAGCAGGATGCACAGAATACTATCAGGTCAGATCAATGGAAAACTATGATGAAATGTACAGTGCAGTCGCATGGTTTGCACATAAATACGGCAAGATTGACTGGCTGGAATCCAATAACGAATACTGGTTGGAACAGGATGCACGTCTGAGAACTGACTTCAACATCACATCCGGTGACAAGACTGAATCCGTCATGCGCTTTAAGACAAAGGCCAACATGAAGGAATACTATAAGAAAGCAGGTGTACCAGTCGCAAGATACCATCTGACAACTACTTATGAAGAGGGTAAGAAGTTTGTTGATGAAGTCGGCTATCCATTGATTGTCAAACCAAATGGCGGTGTCGGCGCAGCTGCTACATGGAAGATCAAAAATGAAGAACAGCTGAAGGATTTCTACAATCAGGATCTGCCATGCCAGTACATCATGGAAGAATTTGTTCCTGGTAACATCGTATCCTTTGATGGTATTGTTGATCAGAACAACAACATCATTTTCAAGACATCTCATTCCTTCCCGGATCCGATCATGGATATCGTTAACGGACTGAGTGAATGCTGGTATTACAGTGAACGTGTCATTCCAGAAGATCTGGATCGTATCGGTGAGGCTGTCATTCATGCATTTGATGTTCGTGGCCGTTTCTTCCATACTGAGTATTTCAGACTGTATGAAGATAAGAAAGGCCTTGGTAAAAAGGGTGACATCGTAGGCCTTGAAGTCAACATGCGTCCTCCGGGAGGCTATACTCCGGATATGATGAACTTTGCCAATGACATCAATGTCTATGACATCTATGCGCAGATGGCAATGTTCAATTCCGTTACTTATAATCAGGAACGTCCATATTCCTGTTTCTATGTCGGACGACGTGATGGCCTGGAATACGCAAATGATGACGCCGCAATGTATGCAAAATACGACAATAACATCGTCATGCATTCCCGTATGCCGGAACTGTTCTCTGCAGCAATGGGTAATGAATTCTACGTTGCACGCTTTGCGGATAAGGAAGATGGCATGAAGTTTGTACAGGATGTATATGAAAAGGTTAAAGAGGTGAATGAATGAAAGTAGAGTACTATAAGGAATATTCCAACAATCTGGGGCGTGACATGGAATTCAAAGTCTATGGTCATGCCGGAAGACCGTTTCTTGTCTTCCCATGCCAGGACGGTCGTTTCTTCGACTACGAAAACATGGGCATGATTGATGCCGCCAAGGATTTTATTGAAAGCGGTCGGATCCAGATGTTCTGCTGTGACAGTAATGACCTGGCTTCCTGGTCTTCCAAAAGCTGGGACAACAGAGCTCGTATTGAACAGCAGGAAGCTTATGTACGCTACATTACAAATGAACTTGCTCCACGTGTGTTTGATATCAATGCAGAAGCTAATGGTGGCGTTTATGCTGAAGGTATCATGACAACAGGTAATTCCATGGGTGGTACACATGCACTCAATTTCCTGTTACGCAGACCTGATATCTTTGCAGGATGCATTGCGCTGTCCGGAGCATATAATGCACGCGAATTCTTCCCTGACTACTTCGATGATCTTGTTTATGCAAACTCTCCGGTTGATTACATCGAAGGTATGCCATATGATCATCCATATGTAGAGATGTACCGTAACCGTCAGATCATCGTATGCTGTGGAAGAGGTGCATGGGAAAATCCGATGCAGGAAGATTCCGCACGAATGAAGGAACTGTTTGAACACAAGAACATCCCGGCATGGGTTGACTTCTGGGGTTCAGATGTATGCCATGACTGGCCTTGGTGGAAAAAGCAGCTTCCTTATTATCTGAATTTTGTCTGCTGATCACAGCTGTCAGGTTTCTGGCAGCTTTTTTATTTCAGCTATATAATGGTTCTGGAGGTCAAACATGACAAAGTGGCTTAAAAACACCATTTCCTTCCGTTATTTCCTGCCATGGCTGATTGTTACATTGGCTGATATTTTTGCCGTTCTGCTGGCATATGCATATCATTTTTCACTTGGATGGGCAATCTGTTTTTCTTCCATCATCAGCTGTATTTTCCTGTATTTTTTCCTGAAAAATGACATCAGAAAGGAGCCTTCCATCCCACTGGGATATTCATTCAAAACGTTGTTCCGATATCTTCCCGTTCTGTTTCTGGCAAATGGACTGACCGGTATGCTGGTGAACGCGATACAGCAGGGACTGCTGAATGCCGGAATGCTTCAGGCTTCTGATCTACAGGCCACAAATCAGGCAGTCATTGATATACTGTATACCGAAAACATGCTCCCCGTCGCAATTTCCTGTTTGCTTGCCGGATACAATGAAGAAATGGTCTATCGGTATTCCACATACCATATGTTCCATCATCCCAAAGCCGCATTCTTTCTTTCCTGGTTCTTTTTTGGATATGCGCACGTTTCCTTTACTTCCATTGCATCTGTGATTTCCGGAATCACATACTTTACAATGTCCTTCATTCTGACTTATGTGTATCATCGCCATCGCGATATACGGGCAAACATTCTTCTTCACGCATCCATGAATGCCATTGCGCTTCTGTTGATGGCCTGAGTGTTGCAGTTCATCTTGCATTTAAATCTGTTTCTGTTAGAATAATCGTATTGCGGGCGTGGTGAAACTGGCAGACACGTCAGATTTAGGATCTGATGCCTTCGGTGTGCAGGTTCGAGTCCTGTCGCCCGCACAAAGAAAACCGGATTGCAGTCCGGTTTTTTTCATTCAGTCTTTGATGTCCTTCATCGGATTCTGCCACATTAACAGACCAAGCGCAAGCAGTGCACTGAGCAGATCAGCTACAGCCTGGCTCATGATGACTCCCTGATAGCCTGATAATGATGCACACACAACAATCACACCAAGGAATACAACACCCTGTCTGCTGATGGAAAGGATAAAAGATGGGAATACCTTTCCTGTTGCCTGAAACAGTACGGTCAGAAGCTGTACGATACCAACACATACGGTACCACTGATCTGCCATCTGAGCATTTCAGATCCGATCTGAATCAAAGTAGCATCCTTCAGAAAGATACCGATTACCATTTCACTGGCAACAAACAGAATCACAGTCAGGCAAAAGGAAATAGAAGAAAGGAAACCAAGTACGAAACGGACCAGTTTCTTCAACTCCCTTTTCATACGTGCCCCATACAGATATCCAAATACCGGTACACCACCAAACGCAAATCCGACAATGATCAGTACAGCAATCATCGTAATCTTCATAACAACGCCCATAGCAGCAATTCTTTCGTTTCCATAAGGCAGCAGATACTGATTCACCAGAATGACAGCTACACTTTGCATCAGGTTACTCAACGCAGCAGTGCCACCGATTCCAAGTAGCTGCTGTAACTGACTTGTACCAATCCGGCAGTCAGATAATGAAAGTGAGATTCCTTTTGTTTTTGTTCTGACAATATAAAGATAAAACACAACAGAACAGCAGTAACCAATCACTGTCGCAACTGCAGCTCCCATTGCGCCCATGCCAAGGCCTGAAATCAGAATCGGATCCAGGATGATATTCACCACCGCTCCTATGATCGTTCCCATCATCGATTCTCCCGCAAGACCTTCACATCGGATCAGATTCTGATGCACGAAGCTGACAACCATGATCGGTGCACAGATTGCAAGAATGGAATAATAACTGTATGCATGTGGCAGAGTATCCGCATCTGCACCAAGAAGTGTCAATACCTGAGACGAAAATACAGTCAGAATCAGTGCCAGTACAGCACCTGTACCTAAAGCTCCATACAAGCAGAAGGAACTGACTCTTTTTGTACCGGCTGTATTGTTTTCACCAAGCAATCTGGAGATCAGAGAACTTCCACCCTGACCGAAGATATTTCCAAATCCCATTAATGCGGTGAATACAGGTGCACACAAAGATACACCTGCAATCAGGCTTGTATTCTGTGTGCTTGAAATAAAATATGTGTCCGCCAGATTATAGACCAGTGTTACAACAAGGCCGAATACTACCGGTAGTGCCATTCTGAAATAACTCTTATACAGGTGTTCTGTATCAAAAATATGATCCATACGTTCACCTCCGCATCAAGTATATGGGAAAGACTTGTAAAAGTTTGTGCCATATGACACAATGAGGACAGGAAAATCATATGAAAACAGTAAAGAATCCCGCAAAACTTGAAGAAGTATGACAATCCCTTTCCTCCTTTTTCACAAGCCGTCCACCCATCATGCGTCTGCTTGCTTTCGAAAAAGCAGAACTTCTCAATCCACCTGATGAGAAACTGAACCAGTTTCTGATTGTCATTGAAGGAAATATAATCATCTACAGCCTTCTTCAGGATGGCAGTATGCGTCATCTTTCCATTCAGGGGCCAGGTGCATTGCTTGGCGATAGTCAACTACCCGGCAATGAATTGCCAGGCTTGAAGAGAATGATCCAAGGATC